>JAAXXD010000042.1 GCA_013334655.1 Chlorobaculum sp.
AACGGATATAAGATGTTTCATAGTCGTTGCTTAAACCATTGTTTTCGGATTCAGCCGGGCCAGCAGCATGTCGGAGATCGACCCGCCAGCGGGCACCATTGGAAAAACCATATCCTTGCGGATAACCTTGAACTCGACCAGCACCGGTCCGTCGTTATACACGAGCGCTTCCGAGATGGCGTTTTTCGCCGTTTCCGGATTGCTGGCGCTCATCGCCTTGCAGCCGAAGGCTTCGGCCACCTTCACGAAATCGGGGTTGCTCGACGCCAGGTCGGTGAAGGAGTACTTCTCCTTGTGGAACAGCTCCTGCCACTGGCGCACCATGCCGAGATAGCTGTTGTTGATCAGGAATATCTTGACCGGCAGCTTGTTGTAGACCGCCGTGACCAGCTCCTGGATGTTCATCATGAGGCCGCCGTCGCCGGTGAAGAGAACCACCGGGCGGTCGGTCACGCCAAAGGCCGCGCCGACGGCCGCCGGCAGGCCGAAGCCCATCGTGCCGAGGCCGCCGCTGCTGATGATCGAGCGCGGTTCGGTGAACTTGTAGTACTGCGACGTCCACATCTGGTGCTGGCCGACGTCGGTCGTGACCACCGCATGGCCTTTGGTCTGCTTCGAGACCTCGTCGATGACGAACTCGGTCTTCAGCGATTCCGGCTCGATGGCGTAGTCGAGTGGGCACTGCTTGCGCCACGCCTCGATTTCCGTGAGCCAGACGCTCCGATCTTCCTTCGTTTTCGGCATCGCTTCGATGAGCGAGGCGAGGAAGTCCTTCGAGTCGCCGACCACCGGCAGATCGACCTTGATATTCTTGTCCACGTTGGTTGGATCGATGTCGTTGTGGATCTTGTAGGCCTGCGTGGCGAAGGTGTCCACCTTGCCGGTGACGCGGTCGTCGAAACGCGCGCCGACGGCGATCAGAAGGTCGCAGTTGCTCACCGCCTGGTTCGCCCAGTAGGTGCCGTGCATCCCGAGCATTCCCATCGAGAGCGGATGGTCGCCGGGAAACGCGCCAAGCCCCTGCAGGGTCATGGTGACCGGAATCTGCTGGTCGATGGCGAGCTTGCGCAGCTCCTCCGAAGCTTCGGCGCTGATGACGCCGCCGCCGACGTACAGAAGCGGGCGTTTGGCCTTGGCGATCATTTTTGCCGCCTTCTGCACCTGATTGGCGTGGCACTTGATGGTCGGTTTGAAGCCGCGAATGTCAACGCTCTCCGGCCACTCGAAGGTGCATTCGGCGTTCAGCACATCTTTGGGCATATCGACCAGCACCGGGCCGGGCCGTCCGTTGGTGGCGAGGTAAAACGCCTTGCGAATGGTCGTAGCCAGATCGCGCACATCCTTGACGAGGAAGTTGTGCTTGGTGATGGGCCGCGTGATGCCGACGATGTCCGCTTCCTGAAAGGCGTCGTTGCCGATCAGCGTGCTCGGCACCTGGCCAGTGAAGACCACCAGCGGCGTGGAGTCCATGTAGGCGTTGGCGATGCCGGTGACCGTGTTGGTCGCGCCGGGGCCGGAGGTGACGAGCACCACGCCGGGCCTGCCGGTGGCGCGGGCGTAGCCCTCGGCCATGTGGGTCGCGCCCTGCTCGTGGCGCACCAGAATGTGCTTGATGTCTTCGACATCGTGCAGGGTTTCGTAAACCTTCAGCAAAGCCCCGCCGGGGTAGCCGAAGATGTACTCGACGTTTTCACGCCGCAGACACTCGAAAAATATTTCGGATCCGTTCAGTTTGTCTCCGTTGTTGTGCATGGTTCAATCCTGTTGATCGATGGCAAGGCGGGCCGTCCACAAGCGCGATAGCCCCGCCTCGTTCTCATTTCTGTTAAAAATCTGTTTTCAGCACCGCGCCGGTATTGGCCGAAGTGACCATCCGCGCGTAACGCGCCAGATACCCTTTTTTGATTTTCGGCTCGAACTCCGGCAAAGCCGCGATGCGCTGGCGCATGGTTTCGTCATCGAGCGCTACCGTCATCGAGCGCAGCGGAATGTCGATGGTGATCAGGTCGCCGTTACGGACCGCCGCGATCGGGCCGCGGTCGGCGGCTTCCGGCGATACGTGGCCGATGCACGCGCCGCGCGATCCGCCGGAGAAGCGTCCATCGGTGATCAGCGCCACCGAATCGCCGAGGCCGCGGCCCATGATGGCGCTGGTCGGCGAGAGCATCTCGGGCATTCCGGGGCCGCCGCGCGGGCCTTCGTAGCGGATCACCACCACGTCGCCCGACTTCACGTCACCGCTCATGATGCCCGCGATGGCGTCGTCCTGGCAGTCGTAAACCTTTGCCGGGCCGGTGTGCTTCATCATCGACGCACTGACCGCGCCGGTTTTGACAACCGCGCCGTTTGGCGCAAGGTTCCCGTAGAGCACGGCGAGGCCGCCGGTGGCCGAGTACGGCTCCTCGACCGAGTGGATCACCTTGCGGTCGAGCACCTCGGCGCTGGCGATGTTCTCGCAGAGCGTCTTGCCGGTGACGGTCGGGGCCGACAGATCGAGCAGTCCATCGACCTTCGAAAGCTCCTTCAGGATCGCCGAGATGCCGCCCGCGCGATCCACATCCTCGATGTGCACTTCGGTGGTTGCCGGGCTAACCTTGCAGATGTAGGGCGTCTTTGCCGACAGATCGTTCAGCTCCGAGAAGTCGAAATCAAGCTCCGCTTCGCTCGCGATGGCGAGCGTGTGCAGGATCGTGTTGGTGCTGCCGCCCATCGCCAGGTCGAGCGCGAAGGCGTTGAGCATCGCCGCGCGGGTCAGAATCTGGCGCGGGCGAACATCCGCCTTCACCAGATCGACGATGCGTCCGGCGGCGGCCTTGACCAGCTCGTTGCGTCGCGGATCGACGGCGAGGATCGTGCCGTTGCCGGGCAGGGCGAAGCCGAGCGCCTCGCAGAGGCAGTTCATCGAGTTGGCCGTGAACATGCCGGAGCAGGAGCCGCAACCGGGGCAGCCGCACTCCTCGATGGTCTGAAGTTCATCCTCGCTGATCTCGCCCGTGCTGCACTTGCCGACCGCCTCGAAGACCGAGATCAGATCGACCTTTTTGCCCGACGGCATGTGGCCAGCCTGCATCGGGCCGCCCGAGACGAAAATGGCGGGGACGTTGGTGCGGAGCACGCCCATCATCATGCCGGGGGTGATCTTGTCGCAGTTCGGGATGCAGACCAGGCCGTCGAGCCGGTGCGCTTCGACCATCGTCTCCACGGAGTCGGCGATCAGTTCGCGGCTTGCCAGCGAGTAGCGCATGCCGACATGGCCCATCGCAATGCCGTCGCAGACACCGATGGTGTTGAATTCGAACGGCACGCCGCCCGCCTCGCGCACGGCCTCCTTGGCGATCCGGCCCAGTTCCTGCAAATGGGCGTGGCCGGGAATCAGTTCGTTGAAAGAGTTGCAGATCCCGATGAAGGGCTTCGAGAAATCGCTTCTGCCGGAAATGGCTCCTGTGGCCTTAAGCAGGCTGCGGTGCGGGGCCTTTTCAAATCCTTTTTTTATGGTATCTGATCTCATGGGTAACTGTGACAATGGTTAAAGCAAATAAAAACAACGCGCAAGGCCTGCTCTTCCGAAGCCTTGAAGTCTGATGTATTGTCGAGGAAAATACGGTTGACCGGAAAAAGGCTGACGGGTCAGGCTACGATAATTCGTACCTGTACGAGCGGTACCGATACGGTAAGAAAAGTGCCGGAGAGGAGAGTGGTGTGGCGTGCGGTGAAGCTGATTGCCGCGGGAACTGCGGGGCGTGAAGCCTCCGTTTGCCCTGAGGTTGCGGTCATGGAACGATGTTTGGTCGTAAACGGCATTGCAATGGTTCGGTTATCGCGCCTGATTCATGAGTAAAATTGCAGGCAATTTACATTTTCCCGGATATTAAGTCAAGTGCCTTTGTGGAGGGACAAAGAAAAAATCGATAAATATTTCACATGTTCGGAATGGTGTAAAAAAATAATAATTGTATCTTTGGTGAAAGGGTTCTGTTTATGTTCCACCTATCAAACAAAAAATCAGTACCATGGTGAATATCCAGCCTCCCTCTCCGCAGGATATGCCTTCGTTTTTTCTGCTTCTGACTCTCATCGGATTTTTTCTGCTGCTTGGCGAGCTTCTTGCCAGGAAATTCAGCGTCAATTCCCTTGTCGTCAGGAAGGTGATCCACCTCAGCATGGGGGTGGTGATGTTTTTCATACCCACCTATTTTACATCCAATTTTTATCCGTTGATCGTGGCGCTGCTCTTTTCGGGCATTGGTTTGTTGAGTCTCAAAGCGGGGTTTCTGAAGTCGCTGCATGGCGAGCCGATCATAACGAACGAGGGTGAGAGGGTCATCAGTTATGGGCCGGTGCTTTTTCCGCTGGTCTTTTTCGTTCAGGCGCTGTTTCTGTGGGGCACGCATGTCTGGATTCTGCAAACCTCCATGCTGGTGCAGGGCATCGGCGATGCGCTGGCCGCGCTGGTGGGCACGGCAGCGGGCGGACGCCATATCGAGAACCTCACCAAAAGCCGCAAGAGCGTCGAGGGATCCATGGCCATGTTCATCTCGAGTCTCGTGATTCTGTCGGTTTCGCTGTTTGTTTTCAAGCCTGCTTTTACCGCAGGACTTGCCGGACAACCGGTCTGGATGCTGCTGGCGCTGGCGTTGCTCTTGGCGCTGCTCGCCACGGCAGTCGAAGCGCTGCTGTCATGGGGACTCGACAACCTCTTCATTCCGCTTGCTATCGCCTACGTGCTTTACATTATCGATGTCAACCACATGGTGACGCTCGAAGGCTTTCTGCTTGGCGGACTTTTCGCGCTGCTCCTGGCGGTCTTTTCGATCAAGGTGAAGTTCCTCAACAACAGCGGCGCGACGGCGACCTTCCTGCTCGGCACGACCATTTTTGGCGTTGGCGGTCTTGACTGGACTGTGCCGCTCCTGACCTTCTATCTCCTTTCATCCGTTCTCTCCAAGCTCGGTCACAAACGCAAGGCGAAGTTCGATCTTGTGTTCGAGAAGGGTTCCCAGCGCGATGCCGGTCAGGTGTACGCCAACGGCGGCGTGGCCTGGATCATGATGGTGCTCTATTCGCTGACCGACGATCCCTATATTTTCTTCGCCTATCTCGGCACGCTCGCCGCAGTGCAGGCTGATACCTGGGCGACCGAAATCGGCACGATGTGGCCGAACGCGAAAGCGAGGCTCATCACCACCTTCAAGGATGTCCCTGTCGGAACCTCCGGAGGCGTCTCCATTCCCGGCACCTCGGCTTCCTTCATCGGTTCGCTTTTCATCTGTTCGAGCGCTGTCCTGATGAACGTTTCGTGGGTTCACCAGCTCGGTATTCTCCAGTCGCTGCTCGTCATAGGCATTTCGGGACTCATCGCCAGCCTTGTGGACAGCTTCTTCGGCGCGACCGTGCAGGCGCAGTACTTCGACCCCATTCGCCAGAAGGTAACGGAGCGTACGCACAGCGTCGCCCCCGACGGCAGCTTGGTCGCCAACGAGCTGCTCAAGGGATACCATTTTGTAAACAACGATCTGGTCAATACATTGTGTGCTATATCGGGTTCAGCGGTCGCCTATATGGTTGTCCGGCACCTGATCGTCCTGTAAAGTGAACCTATACGAAAGAAGCGAGTATGTCCGAACAAAGTGGTGGTATTGTTACGATGATTGCTGGGGCAGGGCTGGTGGTGGTGATGGTGCTGGCAGTGCTTATTCTCTTTTCGATCATCTCCTGGGCGATCATCGCCTGGAAATTCGGTTTTGTCAGGAAGTCGATGAAGGAGTCGCAGGATTTTCTCGACTCGTTTTTCGATCAGCCAAATGCTGACAGGCTCTTCGCGGCAAGCGAAAACTACCGGAACGGTTCGCTGCCGAGGGTGTTCCGGGCCGGGTACATCGAGTACAGCACGGGGCGTGACCGCGCCGTATCCGGTGTGAAAGAGCGGATCACGCTCGCCATCAAGCGGGAGGTCAACGCCGAAAGCAAACGCCTGACTCACATGGTGCCCTTTCTCGCCACGGTCGGCAACACCGCCCCCTTCATTGGACTGTTCGGTACGGTCTGGGGCATCATGAGCTCGTTCCAGAATATCGGCCTCATGCAATCGGCCTCGCTCGCCGCGGTCGCTCCCGGTATCTCTGAAGCGCTCGTGGCCACGGCCACGGGACTCGTCGCGGCGATTCCCGCCGTCATGGGGTACAACTATCTCACCCATCAGATCGGTCAGATCGAGCGTGACATGGAGGATTTCGCGCCCGACTTCGTTGATTCTTTGCTCAATCAGTAAGCGAGGAGCGCGACAATGATGACCGGACAGAAAACCAGGCTCATGAGCGAAATCAACGTGACGCCTTTCGTGGATGTCATGCTGGTGCTGCTCGTGATTTTCATGGTGACCGCCCCCATGATGACCAGCGGCATGAAGGTCGATGTGCCTCAGACCACCCACGAGCGGATGGATATCGATCCCAAGGGACTTGTGGTAAGCGTCGATGCATCGAGAAAGGTGATGATCAACGATTATCAGCTCGACGCCTCGCAGATTGCCGAGCGGTTGCCGAAAATCCTCGAATCGATGAAGGCCGACGAGGTCTATCTCAAGGCTGACCGGACGCTGCCGTACGGCTTCGTCATGTCTGTCATGGCCTCGATCCGTGAAGCCGGCGTGGAGAAGATCGGCATGGTAACGGAACCGGCAGCGCCGGAGAGCCAGAAACGTTGATCCGGGGTGGACACGCTATGCAGGGCAGGAATGAACTGAAGCAGGAGCTGAGGCGCTTCTACACTTGGCTTTGGCTTGCCGCGGCGGCGCATGTGGCGCTCATTGCGGCGGTTGTTGCATTGCAGCTACTCTACGTCCGGATGCATCCGCCGATGAAGATCGTCAACGTCTCGCTGGTGCAGATGCCCGGCCTTCCGGGGCCTGCGGGCGGGCCGAAAAGCGTCGAAGCGCCGCCAGCCGCTGAAATGCCGCCGGAAAAAGCCGAAGCCCCGGCAGTGACGAAAGTTTCCGAACCGCCGCCTCAGCCCGTGAAAAAGATCCCTGAGCCGGTTGCGGTCAAGAAAATTCCAGAAAAAATTCCACTCAAAGCTCCCGAGCCGACTCCGAAAAAGGAGAGCGCGGCGGATGAGCAGAAGCGGCTTCAGGCGGCGCTCGATCAGCTTCGCAAAAAAACAGCCGCGCAACAATCGCCAGCCAATACAGCCACCGGGCCGACCAATCTCAGCAGCACGCTGGCAAATCTTCAGAAAAAGGTGGCCTCCCAGGGCGCGGGTACGGCGTACTCCGGTTCCGGCTCCGGGGCGGGCGGAGGCCGTTATGGCAGTGGCGGTAGCGCATTCGATCCCTACAAGGCCAAAATCGCAGGTATCATCCAGGGAAACTGGACGTTTTCAAAACAGATGGTTCGAAGTACCACCGGCATGGAGGTCTATGTTTCGCTGCTGATCATGCCGGACGGCACGGTCAGTCAGATTCGCTACGACAAGCAATCACCGAGTGAGTATCTGAACAGTTCGGTCAGGAGCGCGCTCAAAAAATCGACGCCGTTTCCCGCATTGCCAAGGGAGTACGGTACAAAAGGCGTCTGGGTGGGATTTGTTTTTACTCCCGAGGGGATCGGTCGCTGACAATGGGGGCTTGTTGTTTTGCAATGCAAAGTTGTTGTATAATCAGGATAGCAGTTGCAAGAGAGCGCAAACTGTTTTCCGCTCTTTCTCGATAACGCATTAATTCATTTTCACCTGATACAGATATGAGAAGCACCAGAAGTTCGTTCGCCGCGCTCTGTCTCACGCTGATGGTCATGCTGCTCTTGCCGATGACGCTCAGAGCCGAAGGTACCGGTGAATACATCGCTATTCGCAAAGAGGGGGCCAGCAGGATCGCCATCGTTCTCGACAATACGGCAGCCAAAGGGGGTAAGCAGTCGGAATGGGCCAAAAGTCTCGACGCCACCATCAAGGAGGGACTCGATTTTACCGGCCTCTTCAATCTGTTGCCAGCGCCGCTCAACATCCGCAATGCCCAGAATGGCGCGCTTGATCTGGCGACCATCGCATCCGTGGGCGGGGACATCTATGCTGGCGGCTCGGTAACGAAGAACTCGGGCAAGCCGGTTCTCGAAATGTACGTCAGCGACGCATCGGGCAAGGAGTTGCTCGCCCGCGCCTATACGGGCACCGAATTGCAGCTCCGGGATATGGGTTTGCGTTTCTGCGCCGATCTTGTCGAGCTGCTCACCGGCAAGCGCTCAGTTTTCGGCACCAAAATCGTCTTTGTCTCCAACCGCACCGGATTCAAAGAGATTTATATGTGCGATTTCGACGGTCAGAATACCGTGCAGCTCACCAATTCGCGATCGATCTCTCTCACCCCCTCCGTTTCACCCGACGGCAACTATCTCGCGTGGACGGATTACACGAGCGGCAGACCCGATCTCTACATCAAGAATCTTGCCACCGGCCAAAAAGTCTCGGTCAACAAGCACGGCGTGAGCATCAGTCCGGCCTGGCGGCCTGGCACGAACACCTGCGCCACGACGCTCTCATACCAAGGCGATCAGGACCTCTATCTCATCCGGTCTGACGGTTCGGTTGAACGCCGGTTGACCAATGGCGGAGGCATCGATGTGTCGCCGAGTTTTTCTCCCGATGGATCGAAAATGGCTTTCGTCTCGACCAGGCAAGGCGGCCCCCAGATTTTCATCCAGGATATCGGCAGCGGCCAGACTCGCCGCCTGACCTACAGCGGCACCTATAACACGCAGCCCTCATGGTCGCCATCCGGGAATAAAATTTTGTATTCTTCAATGCAAAAGAATGGCGAAATCAATATCTTTATGATAGATGTAGATGGCGCGGGTTTGCTGCAACTGACGAATGATTCGAGAAATAACGAGTATCCGTCGTGGTCGCCGGACGGAAGCATGATCGTTTTTTCATCGACTCGGGATGGACGAAGAAAGTTATATGTCATGAATGCGGATGGAAGCAATCAGAGACCATTGCTCAAAATGGAAGGGGAACAGCAGCAGCCCTCATGGTCTGTAACCAAGTGACCGTTTTTCCTCAACCCAAAAATCAATGGAGGATTTATGACAAGCATTAAAAAGATCACCAGCCGTGCCTTGTTTGTACCAGCCGTGCTGCTTCTTGGCGCATGCTGCTGCTCGAAACCTGTGAAGACGGCAACTCCGCCCCCGACGCCTCCGTCAGCGCCACCAGCCCAACCAATAGCGGTGCAGCCATTGGGCGATATTTTCTTTGATTTCGATCGCTCCAATCTTACTCCCGAAGCAGAAGCTCAGCTCAAGACAAATGCCGCCTGGATGGTCGCCAACTCTGCCAAAAGCGTCGTTATCGAAGGCCATTGCGACGAGCGAGGCACCTCAGAGTACAACATGGCGCTCGGCGAGCGCAGAGCCGAGTCTGCCAAGGGCGGCATGGCAAGTATCGGCGCAAATCCGGAGCGCATGAGCACGGTCAGTTACGGCGAAGAAAAACCGTTCGATCCGGGCCATGACGAAGCAGCATGGGCCAAGAACAGAAGAGCGCATTTTGTAGAGAAGTAAATTTGCCATGATGATGCGGAGGGCTTTCGGGCCCTCCGGTTTGTTATGTTTACATCAACGTAAAGAGAGGATTCCCATGAGACATACGCTAACAGGTATTATCGGTGCTGCCATGATTATTTTGGCTGGCTGCTCTTCGAAAAGCGCAGTATCGACAGATGACAAGACCGGCACAACCGGAACAGGTTATGGACAGCAGGGCGCAGTGAACGGCTCCGTGGTAAACGCCGAGGATCTGGGACAGAAATCGATTGCCGGTACGGTTATCGGCGACATTTTCTTCGATTTCGACAGTTCCGCCCTCAGCTCTGAAGCGCAGGAGCAGCTGAAACAAAATGCTTCGTGGTTGCAGAGTCACAAGCTTTCCACCGTCTCTATCGAGGGCCACTGCGACGAGCGTGGCACCGACGAGTACAACATCGCGCTCGGCGAGCGCCGCGCCGAGGCCGCCCGGAGCTATCTGGAAACTCTCGGCGTCGCGGGCAACCGCCTATCGACCGTCAGTTTCGGCGAAGAGAAACCCTTTGACCCTGGTCACAACGAAGAGTCCTGGGCAAAGAACAGAAGGGACCACTTCATTACGAAGTAGCTCTTCTGATAACATGAACATCATGCCGGATGTCGGGTTACGTCGGTCTCCGGTATTGTCGTCAATGAACCAATGATCGATCGATGATGAAAAACATCCGCCTTTTGCTCATTCCGGCGCTTCTGCTTTCGGCATGTGCATCGCAGAACGATATGAAGTACGTTCAGGGACAGGTTTCACAGCTCAAGGAGGAGTCGCAGGTCATAAAACAGCAGTCAGCCGGCTCTTACTCTGAAATTACTCAGTATCGTGAAGAGGTCGCCTCGCTTCGCGGACAGATCGATGAACTGCGACACGACTATCAGGATTCGACGAAGAGGGCTGATATGGAAGACTCCCTGATGGTCAGGAAAAGCGATGATCTGTTGAACCGGCTTGCAAGGATCGAGCAGTATCTTGGTTTTGACAGTTCTGTAACAGGAACCACTCAGGCTCCGACGGTTATGATGCCACCAGTTCCGGCATCCGGCAAGAGTCCCGAAAAAGGCGCTGACCAGCCCAAAAGGCAATCTCCAGCCGCAATGCCTGCACCTGCAGCAGCGGCGACCGGCGACGCTTTGCTTGACGAGGGGTTGCTCAAGATGAAAAAACAGGATTTTGCCGGCGCTCGCGAGAGTTTCAACGCTTTCATGACCGGCAATCCAAAATCGCCGAAAGTGGCCGACGCCCAGTTTTATGTGGCCGAAAGCTACTTCAACGAAAAGTGGTACGAAAAAGCCATCCTCGAATATCAGGCTGTGATCGCCAGATATACCAAGAGTCCCAAACGGCCTGCCGCGCTGTACAAGCAGGGAGTCTCCTTTGCCAGAATCGGAGACGAGGCAAATGCCAAAGCGCGATTCAAGGATGTGGTGACGCTCTATCCGCAATCGCCGGAAGCGAAACTCGCCCAAAAGCAGCTCGACAAGAAATAAGCAGTACGCAGAAAAGCCCGGATCATCGCCGGGCTTTTTTCATGGACAAAAAAAAGAGCCGCACTGATGTTTGGCTCTTTTCGAACAGATTTGCTTGAGAGAGGTGCTGAAACAAGCCTGTCTATTTGAAGAACTCGTTGAGGGTGTAAATCCTGTTGTCGAGCTCCACGCACAGGCCCTTGCCTTCTCGGTAGAATACAGGAATATCTCTCATTGTCCACTTGACGCCGCGCTTGTCGAAATCGATGACATACCGGTTTTCCATATCAATCACCTGTTTGCCAAGATTGATGGCGATGTCGGGCTGGGTGGTCAGAACGTAAATCTCGATTTCGCCATCGATGAGTCTGCGGATCATCTCTTTGGTCGGCGACAGTTTCCGGCGACCCGATGCAGGCATGAGCTCTACCTGGAGCCTGTCGTTACGATCGCGTTTAGCTGATGTGATGAAATACTTTTCGGCTTTGTGTACCGCATTTCCCGACCACGGGCCGGAAACAGATTTGCGAACCTGGTTGGATGCGGTTTGCGGACGGCTTAGCTGAGGCTGCATGGTTCTGCTCGGTTTGATTGGCTGACTGGGCACCTCGCGGTGATGTAAACCTTATTTACGTTTAAGTTAGTAAAAGGTCTGCAAATAAAAAAGAGTTTCATCCTGTCGCGACCTCTTTCGCGTGAGAAAGTGGCTGGTCGCGCATCGAACATTTTCAATGTCATGCAAAGGTTTGAGATTGACGATAATGGAATAATTACGGTTTCCTTGTGAGGCAATCGTGTCAAGTGACGAATATCTTGCGTGTTGTGTTGTTTAGTGGGCGGCGTAATTTTGAAATAAAAAATATTTTTGTATTTTGATTGTAAATCATGAGTGATATGGCTTGCGCGTGAATTTCAAGTGGCGTTTTTCGGAAGTGAGATGTTGAAAACGATAGTCGAATACTGATTCAGCCTGCAGAAAAGATTTCTTGTTTCTTGCGCACGTTGTCCGGTTCGGAAAGCTCCAGTCGATGTGTTTTTTTTGCTCTTTCTTTCATCAATGCATTTTTTCATCAATCTGAACATTAGGAGAAGTATCATGGCCAGACTTATCGTTTCCGCATTGTCCGAGGACACCATCGCTGCTCCCGGCAACCGCAATCCCAACTACATCACGGTATCGGTAACCGATGCCAACGGCGTGCCGGTCACCGGACTTACCACAGCCAATTTCAAGGTCGATCCGATGATCGTCGGCCCGGGCGGTGCTCTGGTCAACATCACGAGCGTCACCGCTGGCAGGCTTGCCGGCTTCTACCTGATCCAGGTCGTGCCGATCAACACAGAGACCTGGAAGGCTGGCGTGTACATCTTCTGTGTAGCGACCGTTCGTGGCGCCGACCAGGGCCAGGCGCTCTGCCAGGTGCTTATGGATTGATCCCTGCGGGTCCGTTCTGCATTTCCCAGACATTTCTTCAAACTGCCTCTCCGTGAGGCAGCTTTTTTTCGGTCAAGACCTTGAGTCGCCATACTGATAAACAGGGTTAACTCATTGGAAATCGATACCTTGAGCCAATCTGTCACGCCATTCAGCCTCGGTGAAAAGTCATGAAACCATCCAGTGTTCTCGTATCGATACTGTCGTACAGCTTCAGCTTGTTGTGGCTCAACGGTGTGGCTTATGCACCAGGAAACGTATAAACCCGCTAAAACAAGGCGCCTCTGAAGATTTATCAGTATCCGAAAGTCAAGCTCTGTGCAGATATTACTGCAAGTCTCTCGGTCACGAAAGGTGACAAAGGCCGGGTAACCATTTCCGGTACGGTGACAAATACTGGCAAAGGAGACTGCGGGATTGCGTCGGCAGCGGAGTTGATCATGACTTTCATCTATGCACCCCAGTGCTCTTACGCCAAAACCAGCATGTCCGAGATGTTCATCTCCAGATCGTTCAACAATCTCAAGGCAGTTGACTCTATAGAGGTCAATGCCGTTTACCAGATTCCGAACTTTGGCGGCTGGGTTTCCGACAAGTAGCAAGGCAACGCCATACGCCTTTTTATGGCGTCTCCTAAAAGCCAGACGAAGAGGGTGACATTGAGAACAATGTCATGCAAATCGCACTTATCTACCATGACTCGACCTCTTGACACAGTCTAATTCCCGAATTAGGCAATCCGGTTCATGCTTCGCCGAATTGCAGTATCGCGAGTTCGATGACGGTACTGAACAGTTTTGTCCGCTTCGCGGTATTTACTTGCGCTCATATTTACAAAAAAACGCTCTGATGACGGAGAAAATTTGGAAAAAGTCCAGGAAGAAAGAGATTTTGGTGAACTTTTAAAAACAATGTACAGTACTCTTATAAATAATGATTATAGTCCGCAACGCAGTTTCCCACCTCTTTCCTCCTTGATGCGTTAAACTACTGCAATCATTACGTATAGTAACCCGTAGTTCCTATTGTAGTACCCTCAGATGTATATCACCTGTGTGCCTTTGTGTGATGCGTGTTATATGCGTATTGTGCAGGGGCGATTTTATTAATTGCCAAAGGAAACGCGCTATGCCAGAATACAGCAGAGAACCGCTTGAAATGTTGGACCATATGTACACCGTCGCGTACTGGATGACCGGTTCACTGAAACAAACAAACAATCTTGTCTACATAACCTATCAGATGGTGGATTCTGAAACCTCTGAGGTTCAACTGTTCAAAATATTCAGAAAAGTATTTTATGAGCATTATTGTATAGATATCCCCTCTTATGTGTTACAACAGTATGTTGAAAATGAAGAAAGTCCTGAATCTGACAACGAGCAGCAGGAGATGGATGGCCGGTTGGCCGTTTTATTGGCAGAGGTCTGCAAATTCAGACACTATGCAATATCGAGCATACTGGATCAGCCTATCGAAAATATACGCTTGCTGCTGACTTCAAAACGAAAATCAATACTTAAGGGTTTTTTGAACGTCGGGCTTTTTTGTTGCCTGAACCTTTCTTGTTCCTGATCGTATTATGCCAATGTTTGATTATATGAACATCACTGAAAGATGTGTTGAGCGATGAACGATTTTGAGACATTGACCAAGATGGCATGGTCGCAATATGGTCATCAACCAGGCTTGATCGACATCAAGGTTGAAGGCGATCCGGGCATTGGTCTCAGGTACAGATTTTGCGATTCGGATTGCGCCGGAAATTTCATGAGAGTCAGACAACTCCACAACAGCTATGAACCATTGTTCGCCAATGCTCTAAGGCACGACGGCAATGATGTCATTGAAGTTTGGGGAGAACTGACCGGATACAGAGATTCATGGCGATAGTGGTGAATCTCTGTCGCCAGACCGCAGAGGAATTAATCATATCATTCAAAGCACCCCACCACTATCGGCGGGGTGTTATATTTCTGTGAGGCTTGTATTGAGTGATGCCATCACATCTTTCGATTCTGTTGCATAGTTTATAATTTCCGATAAATTATAACCGATCTGATGCGATTTAGCCGACGGTGGCCGGTATTATACCCATTACGGTAAAGCGTCGATCAATATGGAGTTTACTATGACCAATTTTTCATGTCTGAACGGACGAACGCTACTGGAAGTGTAAGAGAACCACGAAGAACCAACCACAGGAGGCGATTATGGTTGCAGTATTGTGAAATGTCACGGAGGCGTGTTTAAGTCTTTACATCTTGATAATATACGATATAATTAAGGCAAGCTCTTCAGTAAGATCGTTTGCTTTTTTTATGTCTGCCCATATCTTTCTTTATCGAAATCGAGTGTGATTTGCCGACGACTATTCCAGACCTTTTGCCGTGATCGTCTGAAATTAACAGATTTACAATAACTTGCAGCTTCAGCTCTTTTTCTTAAACCTTTTGGGAGCAAACACCTATGAGAAAGACATCCATTGCATGGTTTTTCATAATTGTGACTTTTTTTTTCGCTCGTCAGTTAGGCATACGGGGAGCCTAATGAGTGGATGTCAGTTCCGTAAAAGACGGTAAAAAACCAAAGTTTACGAAAAATTTTGATTATGGTTTTGTACGTTTGCGGCGGCTGGTTTTTGAAGGAGAAAATGTGGATAATTGGACTGAAAGTCTCGAAATCTTCATCGGACAAAGAGACGCCTACGCCTCGACGGTTTCGGAGGTTTTCAACGAATTGCCGGAAAAGAGGAAGATCAATTGCCCCGATATGATTTGCGAGATCATTGAATAAAAATCAGGCGTATCTTTTACGAAATCATGATGAAAAAATGCGGCGACTATCCGGCAGAGTGTTCCGTTACGAGAATCGTATTTAGCTCATATCATGAGCATTTTGCCATTTACAACAACAGGCAGTCCGATATGCCAGACGAGGCGCGGAAGGAGTGGATTGATCGTCTTTCAAATTTGAAGATAATAACGAAGCTTTAAGCCTACAGTTAATAAACCGATATTCTATTATTGATTATGATAGCTAACCAAGAATTTTATTCTATAAAAAAATTCGTTTTGCCATATCTGAGAATATATTTTAATGAGAAATGATTTATATGCGATCTAAGGCTCTCTGTGTAGAACATTCTTATCAATCGCCATTTTCGTGCTTAGCGAATCACTGAATGACCAGGATAGGCAGGTAGCGCACTTCCGTGCGCCACGCCCAGTTACTTGTTACTTCCCACTCTCATATTCATCGTTCGTTGAAATCGACTTGATTTCAACGCTCGAGCCGGGGAGGATGACGAATTCGCTCATGCCGATGTGGGTTTGTTTGTTACCCCAGTCATAGGTGTAGCCGAGTCTCGTCCATGGGTAGCCGTTGTCTCCGTATGATTGCGCTTTCAGGTCGTTATACCATTTCTTGAACTCGTCGCTTACCTTGATATAGGCATTTGAAGTATGGAAATCGGTTTCGGCTTCGCTGTCGGTGATTTCAGGATCGGCGCTTGGGCGGTACAGATCGGTTGGCCTTACCCACATTTCGACAAATTTCGTTTTGCCGTTATTTGGCGGCAAGCCCAGGAGTTTTTCAAGTCGCAGAGCGCCGTGGACATTATTCTGTTCGCAGAAATTCTTCACCTCCGGCACCGTCGTCACCCAGATTTCTCTTGACACCGTAACCGGTTGCCCGACTTTTCCATCATAGCCATTGTAGTTCGTCCAGGTCACTACGAGAACTCTTGCGTTCTGCGAATCATCCTTGTTTTTCCAGATCAGTTTCGTGTTTGAGGGCACGATAGCGACAAGATTTTTCGATATTTCAGATGGCTCGGCAACTGCCGCATCGACGACTGCCGCCCGGTACTCCTTATTCAAGCTATCCTGATGGGCGGTGGCCTGCTCGGCAGCAAAGACGGAAACCGGATGCGACAGCAGCAGGAGCAGCGCCAGGCTTCTCAAACGCGAAAAGAGATGTTTCATCGAATAATCTCCTCGATTGGTTGGATAAGGTTACGAACTATATTTGAGAAAATACAGGTAATAAAAGGAATATGCAATGGTGATGCTTCTTGTGAAGGCGGCAGTATCTCGTCGCTTCAGGGTTTTTTTCGCTCATTTTTTCATCTGTTTATGTTGTTGTGCAGAGCGAATATTTGGCGTAATAAGTTAACGCTTCACTCGATATGATCTGTTTTCTGTTATCTTGGCGATTGAAAGTTATTGTCAAAGCAGCGATTGCGTCTGTTTGACAAGCTCACTTGAGGCGATCACCGGGTCGAGTTCTGGCGTTTTGCGTTGAACATCACATTTTACGTTTTGTCTACAGTAATGCATATTGGTGACGTAGTTTGCGCCATTATCGAGCGAGATGGCAGGTTCCTGATTGCCAGACGTTCCGCCGGTCGTCACCTGGCGCATAAGTGGGAGTTTCCGGGAGGCAAGGTCGAGCCGGGTGAATCGGAGGTCGAGGCGCTCGAACGGGAGCTTCTGGAGGAGCTTGGCGTCAGGGTGAAGATTATCGAACGTTTCACTCCGGTCGAGCACCGTTACACCGACCGGTCGCTCCGGCTGATCGCTTTTCGCTGCCACATCGCCGAGGGCGTGCCGGATGCCGGGCAGCATGAAGAGCTTAGATGGATCAGCATCGACGAGGCGAACGAATACGATTTCCCGGAGGCGGACATTCCCGTTCTTGCCGAGTACCGGCTGAAAAGCGTCACCTCACCCGGCGATTCTCATGCAACAGCTTGAGCGTATCGCGATGTTCCGCTGTTTCTTGCTATCTTCATGGTGAGTTCACGCCGTATTCCGGCGTTTTTTCAACCGTCACCAATCGCCATGTTGATACTGAGCAAGCTCCTGCCGCTGTTCGTGCTTCCTCCGGGCATCTGCCTGTTGCTTGCAATCGCGGGGCTGCTGTTCAAGCGCCGTTCCCTTGTCTGGCTCTCTCTGGCGCTGCTTTGGGTGCTGAGCTTACCGGTCGTTGGCGGTGAATTGATGCGCCGCATCGAAATGCCGTATCACCGCGTTCCGGTGGAGCGCGTCCGTCATGCCGATGCCATTGTTGTCTTGAGCGGGATGCTTCAGCAGATCGATGGCGCTCCTCTGGGGGAACTTGGAGATGCAGGTGATCGTTTCGAAGGCGGAATCGATCTTTTCAAAGCGGGCAAAGCCCCGGTGCTCCTCTTTACGGGAGGGCAGATGCCGTGGAATACCGGTTGTGTTCCTGAGGGGGTTTTGCTCTCGAAGCGGGCCCAATTGTGCGGCGTGCCTGTCAGGCAAATCCGCGTGACCTCGGCGGTTGCCAATACCGCCGGAGAGGCGGTTGCCAGCGCGGCGCTGCTCGACGTGTCGCCAAGAAAGCCAAAGCGGATCATTCTTGTGACCAGCGCTTCTCATATGCAACGCTCGCTTCTGTTATTCAAGGCGGCGGGTTTCGAGGTCGATCCCTGGCCGGTCGATTTCAGGGCAACCGACCTGAAGCGACAGGCGACGATTTTTGATTTTATGCCAGATACCAACGGCATGAATAACTCGTCCATGGCATTGCGTGAACTGATCGGACGAACCGTTTACCGTTTGGGAGCACGTTTTATGATGCCCGCAAAGTGATGAAAAGACAGCTACCATTGTCGATTCCTCCATCGTTTTTGTTGTGGATGAAAGCTGCAATTTATGAGGCTGAAGCAAGTGGGGTTTTTCCTGAAGTTTTTTATATTGAATACGCACTATATTTGAGTGTAATATGTGTATATGCTTGTGTCGCCAACATATGGCGCTGTTTGTCCTGAAGCGTATATTTCTGGTGAATGCAACTCTTTGATTTTTTTAGCGATGACCAATGGGGCTACCAAGGACGAACGCTGGTATGCGGTTTACGTTCGATCCCGATACGAGAAAAAGGTTCACCACTATCTGCTCGAAAAGGGGCTGACGAGCTATGTTCCGCTGATCGAGACGATTCGGCAGTGGAGCGACCGGAAAAAGAGGGTCGTGGAGCCGCTGATCAGAGGCTACGTTTTCGTCAAAATCAACTATCACAAAGAGCATATCCACGTGTTCGATACCGATGGCGTGGTGAAGTTTATTGGTATCGGCAAGACGCCGTCGGTGATTTCCGAGCGGGATATCGACTGGTTGAAGCGTTTGACTCACGAACCCGATGCGATAGGCGAGACGGTGAACTCCATTCCTGTAGGCAAGAAGGTTCGCGTGCTGGCCGGGCCGTTCAAGGATATGGAGGGGGTGATCCGAAAAGAGGGGCGCGAGGAGCATCTCGTGGTCTACTTCGAGAGCATCATGCAGGGCGTAGAGGTATCGATCGCTCCCGAGCTGCTCGCGCCGATTGAAAAGGGCGCTCCGGACAAGCCTGCCGAGGTGTCGAAAATGGGCAGCCACGAGGTCGAGTCGGTTGTCAGGCACATGGCTCACTCCTGAGTGCCGCACGCATGAGCGCCATAAACTCCTCTTCCGGCGCTGATTCGCTTGGCGGCACGCTGCACCGGATTTTCGGATTCCGCTCGTTCCGGCCCAGTCAGGAGGAGATCGTCCGGGCGATCATGGCCGGGCGGGATGTGTTCGCCGTCATGCCCACCGGCGGAGGCAAGTCGCTCTGCTACCAGCTTCCCGCCGTGCTTATGCCGGGCACGGCGCTGGTGGTCAGCCCGCTCATCTCGCTCATGAAGGATCAGGTCGATGGGGCGCGCGCTAACGGCATCCGGGCGGCATTTCTGAACAGCTCGCTCGATTCGTCTGACCAGTCCGCCGTGCTCCGGTCGCTGCAATCCGGCCAGCTCGACCTGCTCTACGTTGCTCCCGAACGCTTCGCCCTCGACCATTTCCGCGACCTGTTGCTTCGCAGCCGCATCAGCATGGCCGTCATCGACGAGGCGCACTGCATCTCCGAGTGGGGCCACGACTTCCGGCCCGACTATCTCGCCCTCTCCTCGATTGTCGATCTCTTGCCCGATATTCCCGTCGCCGCTTTCACCGCCACCGCGACGGAGCGGGTGCAGCGCGACATCGTTGGTAAGCTCCGCCTGCGCGATCCGTTCGTGCTGCGGGCGTCGTTCGACCGGCCCAATCTCACCTACGAGGTGCGCTTCAAGGAGGCGGGGGAGGCGCAGCTCGTCTCGATTCTGAAGGGATTCTCCGGCCAATCGGGCATCATCTACCGCACCAGCCGCAAAAGCGTCAACGACACGGCGGCCATGCTGCAAAAGCGCGGATTTCGCGCCCTCCCCTACCACGCTGGTCTCGACGACCGGGAAAGGCACGACAATCAGGAGGCGTTCATCCGCGACGAGGTCGAGGTGATCGTGGCGACCGTGGCCTTCGGCATGGGGATCGACAAGTCCAACGTGCGCTTCGTCATCCACGCCGACCTGCCCAAGAGCATCGAGAGCTACTATCAGGAGACCGGGCGCGCCGGACGCGACGGCGAGGCGGCCCGCTGCATCCTGCTCTTTTCGCAGTCCGATATTCCGAAAGTGCGCTTCTTTATCGACGCGATGCAGGACGAAGAGGAGCGGCAGCGGGCGCTCGACTCGCTCTCGAAGGTCGTCTCGTTCGCCTCCTCCACCGCCTGCCGCCGCCGGATGCTGCTCGACTATTTCGCTGAAACCTATCCCCGCGACAACTGCGCCTCGTGCGACGTCTGCCTCGGCCTGCACGAGCTGACCGACTGCACGCGCCAGGCGCAGATGCTGCTCTCGGCCATCGTCCGCACCGACTCGCGCTTCGGCGCGACCCATTTGGTGGACATTCTGCTTGGCAGCAAGAACCAGAAAATTCTGGAGTTCGGCCACGACCGCCTGAAAGTGTACGGCATCGGCAAGGAGCACGACAAGAAGTTCTGGCGGCAACTCATCGACGACCTGCTTGCCCGAAAAGCCGTTGGCCGCTCCGAGGGGCTGTATCCGATGCTCTACCTGCTCGAAGGCGGCGCGAGAATTCTCAGGGGCGAGGAGCGGGTCGAGCTGGTGCGGATCAAGGAGAAGAAGAGCGCGGCAACCCGCAAAAGCGCTGGCCTCGATGCGTTGCCGCCAGACGCGAAGCAGCTCTTCGACGAGCTGCGCAAGCTCCGCAAACGCCTCGCCGACGAGCAGGGCGTACCGCCGTACGTGGTCTTTTCAGATAAAACTCTCGCCGAACTGAGCGACCACCAACCCTCGACTCCCGAAGAGATGCTCGCCATCAGCGGCATCGGCGAAGTAAAACTCGCCCGCTACGCCACGCCGTTTCTGGAAGCGATAGCCCGGCACAAGGCGGGGTGATTGCCTCCAGGTCAGGTTTTATGGGATTGTTTTCCTCGAAATTGTGATTGGTGGCGAAGTGCGCAGAATGGCAAAAAAGGGGCGTGTATAAAAAACGAAACCCGATAGTTTGAATCGCTTCAGGGACTACCGGGAATAAGATAGGTATAGCTGAAGTATACAAAATATATATTACTGATGCTTTATTTAGGGTCTGCTGAATTAATATTAACTGATTATATAGCAATGATATAGGCAGTATATTGTGTATTTTTTGTGCAAGGAAATCTCCGTAACAGCCTCAAAATCCTTGCACTTCGAAAACGCCGATTTA
>JAAXXD010000043.1 GCA_013334655.1 Chlorobaculum sp.
TGATCAAGGGAAAACAATGTACAACTTTTCTCGTTATCTGCAAAATCTTTTTTCTTTTTCTTTTCTCACCTTCTCTTCGACACTCGCTTTTCTTGCAAAAAGAGAGGCATCGACCTCGGCATCGAGCATTTCCCTTAGATCAGTAAAGTCAAATAACAGAACCCTTTCGGGCCTTTCCCCACTCGGCGACGTTGCCGTCTCAAGTGAAGGCTCCTAATGTACTACCCCATCTCCACACTTCCAAATCAATTCTTCGAAAAATCTCACTTTTCTTGAAAAAATGTTCGCCCGGCGATGGACTTGCATGGACGCTGATGGACTGGTATGGACGGGCGGGCGCGGGTTGGGCCAACTAGGCAGTCCGTGAATGTCCGTGTTAGTCCTTGTAAGTCCGTGCCCGTCCACTGCGCACCCCAGAAACGCCACAAGGGCGCTTACGCGCCCTTGTGGGCAATAACTGTGGCCTGCCTGGTTACTGCCAGCCGCCGACGATGTCGAAGATTTCGCGATCTCCGATTGGTTTCGGCACCGAGGCGAGCGGTGTCTGCGAAAGAATCTGTTCGGCGATCTCGTTGTAGGGTGCGAGACATTCGGCCAGACCGGGTTCGTTCGGCTCCATGGCGAACAGCGTTTTGCCAGCGAAGCGGCTCCTGCGGATCAGCTCATGATACGGCACTTTGGCGAGCAGGCGCGTGCCGACCTGCCCGGCGAACTGGTCGAGCATGTTGGTGCCGCCACCGGTATTGTAATCCACTCTGTTGGCCACGATGCCCATGAGCTGCACCTTGTAGCGCACGCTCTTCTGCTGGATGGCCATGCAGAGGCGGTTGGCCGCGAAGATGCTGTCGAAGTCATTGGTGGCTATGATGATCGAGTAGTCGGCATAGTTCAGCGGGGCGCTGAAGCCGCCGCACACCACATCGCCGAGTACGTCGAAGAGAATGACGTCGTATTTGTCGTACATCCCCATCTCCTGAAGCAGGGTAACCGACTCGCCGACGACATAGCCGCCGCAGCCGCTACCCGCCGGAGGGCCGCCCGCTTCGAGGCCGTCGATGCCCGCAAATCCGGTCTCGATAACATCTTCGGGAGTCAGCTCCTCGTGGTGGAAATCGACCTCTTCAAGAGCTTCGATGACGGTTTTCTGGAGCTTTCCGGTAATCGGAAAAGTGCTGTCGTGCTTCGGATCGCAGCCGATCTGGAGCACTTTGGCGCCCTTGAGCGCAAGGGCTGCCGAGATGTTCGCACTGGTCGTGCTTTTGCCGATTCCGCCTTTTCCGTATACGGCCAATACTAAACTCATGATGATTTAGTGGTCAAATAGGTTGTCGATTTTTAAAAGAAATTCAGGCGGGTTTCAACCCGACGGACACTCTATACTCTTCTATTCATGTTGCCCTGGTTTTTAACCCGGGGAGAACGATTAACCGCCAAGATGCTCCTTGGCCTTGCGGAACACATCCGCCGTGATGACCGGCTCGCCGATCTCGCGGGCATAATTCTCGGTGTTCTTGCGC
This sequence comes from Chlorobaculum sp., assembly GCA_013334655.1. Taxonomy (GTDB): domain Bacteria; phylum Bacteroidota; class Chlorobiia; order Chlorobiales; family Chlorobiaceae; genus Chlorobaculum. Next base: position 1,518 of record JAAXXD010000043.1, read on the forward strand.
ACTTTCTTGCGCACGAAGAAGGGCACCTTGCCGAGCATCTTCTCAGCCTCCGCCGTCCAGCTCATCTCGCCCGATACCGGTGGAGCTTCGGCAACCGCCGCTTCCGCTGACGGAGCCGACGACGATGCTTCAGTGGCATGGGGCGTTGCTGTCCCGTTCGATGACATCGCAGGTTCGGAGAGCGTTTCCGGCTCCTCCTCCTCGTATTCGAGACCCGCGTCGCCGAAGAAGTCGATCAGATGCTTTTCGAGACCGAGCTTGGCCGACGTGTAGACCCTGTCGGCGATCACATCCGCTCCGTCGAAGCCGAAGAAGGGATAGTAGCCGAGCAGGTGGTTCTCGATGTGGGTCGGGGGCGAAATGACCATGCAGGGCACGTCGAGCTTGCGGCAGCTGTGGCGCTCCATCTGGGTGCCGCAGACCAGCTCCGGCATCTCCTCCTCAATGAAGGCCGAGACCTCCTGGAACTTGTCGGTCACCATCAGCTCGCCCGGCAGGTAGCCATCGAGCTGCGAACGCACCCAGTCAGCCTGCTTCGGCAGATAGGTGCCCGCGCCGATGATCTTCATGCCGAGTTCGTCCTTGAGGAATTTCGTCACGCCCACCACCTGGGTGGCGTCGCCGAAGACGAATGCCCGCTTGTTGCTGAAGCTTTCCATATCGGCAGTCCGTGCGAACCACGGTACGCCGCTCGGGGCGCTCTGGCCGTCGAGCGAGAATTTGCGAAGCTCCGGCATCGCGATCGGCGCAACGCCTTTCGATGCAGCGATTTTGTTCACTTCGGCGATAATCGCTTCGAGCCAGCGCAGGGTAGCCTTGACGCCAATCGGCGCTTCGGTGATGACGGGCATACCGAACTGCTCCTTCAGATAACTGGCGGCCTGGTTGCCGATCTCACGAAAGGGCGCGATGTTGAGCCACGCTGCCGGTAGTCTGGCAAGATCACCGATGCCTGCGCCCCACGGAGCCACGACGTTCACCTCGATGCCGAGCGTCTGGAGCATCCGGCGGAGACTGGTGAGGTTGGAGCGGAGATGGAAACCGAGGGAAGTGAAGCCGAGCAGGTTGACCGAAGGCTTTTCGGTTTTCGGCTGTTCGGCGGCATAGCGCTTCACCAGTTCGGTGAAAAGCCCTTCGGCGGCCTCGTTTTCAGTCACCCTGAAGGGGTTGACCGCGTAGACCATGATCTTGGAAGGATCGACGCCGGAGGAGCGAGCCATCTGGCCGAGATCCTCCTGAAGCAACGCCGTGCTGCAACTTGGAGCGACAACGACCAGCTCGGGCTTGTAGTACTCCTCGACCTGCTGCACCGTGCCGGGCAGGCGCGAGGTGCCGCGTGCGAGATCCTGGCCGCGAACCACGCTGATGGAGAGCTTGGGAAACTGGGGCGTCCGTTCGAGCATGGTGTAGGTCGCCGTAATGTAATCGTCCCCCTGCGGGGCGTGGTAAACGGTATGGACCCCTTTCATGCTGTTGGTCACACGGCTTACCCCGTGCAGCGCGGTCCCTTCATACAGCCAGAAAGCTAAACGCATGATTCTTCGTTGGTTTTCGTCATTGAATTTATTGAGCGCTGGGCATCACCCCTTCGAGCCAGACCGACTCGTCGAACTCCGGCAGCGACTGGCGACGCAGAAGCGGAGCGACGAACAGGTTGGCGAGGGTGAAAACGCCCGACCAGCTGTGAATGGACATGAGCGTGAACTCCATGCTCCACTTCACGATGAAGCCGTTGCCGACGAACGGATTAGCCGTCATGAGCGAGGTGACGATCATGTCGGGGCGGGTCTGCCTGATCTCTTCGAGCTGGCGATGGAAGTTGGGCTGCTCGACCACCCTGACGCCATCGAGCGCTTCGAGTTCCCGTGCGTGGAACTTCTTGTTGATGTACGCGCTGCTGCACTCGACCACCTCAGCTCCGGCATTTTTGAGGAAGCGCGCCAAGGGCAGCTCCATCATGGTGTCGGCAGTCAGGAAAATCTTCTTGCCTTTCAACAGATCGGTCTGCGGCTTGATCTTCTGCCAGGCCGCGGCTTCGCGATCGGCCAGATCGACCTTGACGCCGAACATGGCCGCCAGGTCCTCCCAGAAGGCGCGGGTGCCGTCGGGGCCGAACGGGAAGAGCGAGGTCAGCACCTGCGAACCACGCTCGCGATTCAGGCGGGAGCAGACGCGCGACAGATAGGGCTGGATCGGCGCGAGCACCGTGTCGGGGCCTATGGCCGGAAGCTTGTCGAACCGGCTCTCGGGCAGAAATCCGCCCACCGGAATGCCGAGTTCTTCGGCTTCGGCGCGGAGGTCATCCGCCGTCACATCGTTGACCGAACCGACGAAGACCACCTTCTTGTCACCGGCGGGAGCCTCGGGGCAGTAGGGCACGAGCGCCTGAAGCACCGAATCCTCAGCCTGCGTGAAGTTGAAGACAAGTCCGCTGGCCGGAACGAAGAGCACCGGAGTCTTGTCGGAGCTGAGATGGTGGGCAAGACCCTTGAAATCCACCTTCATCACCTCGGGGGTGCAGGAGGAGAGCAGGAAGATCACCGACGGATTGTGGTCGCGCTTGATCTCCGCGATCACCTCTTCGAGCTGCGGCTCGGCGCGGGAAAGATCGGCCTCCTCGATAAGGGCGATGCCAAACCGGGGCTTGGCGAAGATCATCATGCCGAGGGCGTTCTGGAGAAAGTGGGCGCAGGTGTGGGTGCCGAGAATAAGGAAAAAGCTGTCCTTGATCTTCTGGTAGAGCCAGCCGACGCAGGCCAGACCGCAGAAGCTGTGGGTGACGTTATCCTCCTTGAGAATCTGGCAATCGCTTGAAACCGGCATCATGGCATTATTACTTTAGAAGATGGTGCTGGCTGCTCCGAAATGGTTCCGGGCGCGCAACCCTGGATATTGAGAACCCGAAGATAAAAATATTTTTCATTTATCCGGCTTAACGCCCTTGCGAGCTTCGACCGAAGCCACCTTGTCGCCGATAAACACCGCCTTGTCGCGCCGGTCATCGATCTTCATCACGGTGTAGACCCTCGCCACCCCCTCGCTGAAGCACTGCTCGTGGAGCTTTCGGGCAATGGCGAACAGCTCGTCCGCCGAACCTTCGACGATGGTGCCCATGTCATTCAGCCGGAAGGGCAAACCGCTCTCTTCGAGCAGCGTTTCGAGCCCTGCGATCCAGGCGCTCAAACCGCTGCCCGCCGTACCGAGCGGTATTACCGTGATTTCAAGAAGGGCCATGCCGCCGGATCCGTTCGCTTATTTAAAAACGGTCTCTTCCCTGCCCGGCCCGACGGAGATGAAGGTCACCGGCACTTCGAGCGCCTCTTCGAGGTAGGTGATGTACGCCTGCGTATTCGGATGCAGTTCGGAGAACGAGCGGGCATTGGCGTTCGAGGCCATCCACCCCTTCAGGCTCTTGTAAACCGGCCTGACCTGCGACAGAGTCTGGTGCTCGGTCGGGAAGTCGTGAATCTCCTTGCCGTCGAGCATGTAGGAGGTGCACACCTTGATCTCCTCGAAGGTGTCGAGCACGTCGAGCTTGGTCAGCGCGAGTTCCGTGACGCCGCTGACGGTGAGCGAATAGCGCAGGGCGACGAGATCGATCCAGCCGCAGCGACGCTTGCGCCCCGTGGTCGCGCCGAACTCGCAGCCGATTCTGCCCAGCGCCTCGCCAGTTTCGTCGTCGAGTTCGGTCGGGAAATCGCCGTTGCCTACTCGCGTCGTATACGCCTTGCAGACGCCGATGATCTTGCCGACATGGTTCGGAGCCACGCCGGAGCCGGTGCACGCACCGCCGGAGGTCGGGTTGGAGGAGGTCACGAAGGGATAGGTGCCGTGATCGACATCGAGCAAGCAACCCTGCGCCCCTTCGAGCAGCACGGTCTTGCCCGCCTTGATCTGGCGGTTCAGGTAGAGCTGGGTGTTGGTCACGTAGGGATCGATCGCCTTGTCGAACTCCTCGTACTCGCGGATGATCGCCTCGACGTCGATCTCCTCCTGCTCGTACACCTTGCTGATCAGCTTGTTCTTGGCCGCGAGGTTCTCGCGCAGTTTTTCCTTCAGCACATCGCGGTTGAGCAGATCGACCACGCGGATACCCTTGCGGGCGAACTTGTCCTCGTAGCTCGGGCCGATGCCGCGACCGGTGGTGCCGATCTTGTTGTCGCCGGAGAGGCAGGACTCGCTCAACGAATCAAGCCGCTTGTGGTAGGGCATGATGAGATGCGCGTTGTGGCTGATGTAGAGACGCCCCTTGACGTCGTAGCCCAACTCCTCGACCTTTTTGATTTCATCCATGAGCGCATTCGGATCGATCACGACGCCGTTGCCGATCACGCAGATGCAATCCTTGTTGAAGATGCCCGATGGGATGAGGTGAAGCACGACGGTCTTGCCGTCGAAGCAGATGGTGTGACCGGCGTTCGCGCCGCCCTGGTAGCGCACTACGATGTCATATTGGTCCGAAAGGTAATCGACCAGCTTGCCTTTGCCCTCGTCGCCGAACTGCGTGCCCACGAGCACGGTAGCAGACGCCGCAGGCCTGCTGAATGTTCTTTCTTCCACTTCGCTTGATTTTACTGAGAAAAAATGTCGAGCTGAGTCAGGAGTTTCTCCCTGCCATCGCCAGAAAAAGATGAATAATTTACAATAAATTTGGCTTTCGGCGCGCAACTTTCCATCGTCCGCCGCGCCTTCGATTTTTCAGCCTGCTTCAGCTTGTCCCACTTGGTCATGACGATGCCGAACGGACGCCCGCAATAGTCGAGAAACTCCATCATCTCCCGGTCGGAGGCCATCCCCGGATGCCGCGCGTCGATGAGCGCCACAACCAGCCCGATCTCATCGCGCTTCTGGATGTAACCCGAGAGCAGCGTCCCCCAGCTCTCCCGCTCGCTCTGCCCAACCTTGGCGTACCCGTACCCCGGCAGATCGACGAAGTAGAGCGCATTATTGATAAGGAAATAGTTGATGAGCCGAGTCTTCCCCGGAGTAGAACTGGTCTTGGCCAGCCCCTTGCGGGCGCAAATCGAATTCAGCAGCGAAGACTTCCCCACATTCGACCGCCCGACAAACACGATCTCCGGCCTGCCGTCAGACGGAAGCCCGTTCAAGCTCGAATAACTGCAAAAAAATTCAGCGCTGGTGATGTTCATGGGGGAATCCTTATAAAAAAATCACGCCGCGATCATCGCGGCGCAGTGAATGGCTAAGCTAAAAAACCCTGGAGGAAAAACCCAAAGCTTTGGGCTTGGGACTGCCACATAGTGCCGTTATCCGAACTCTTTCTCTAACCGGGCAGAATCCCGATCTGCTTTACTTAAAAGAGCTTAACTGACTGACAGATAATCATTGCCTTTCGTCGCGTCTTCAATAACCTTCAGTCCGCAAAACACCTCCGAGTCGCCTACACGTTTCGGGCCGACCACTTTGTTCCCGAAACGCTCCCTGATCTTCTTCATCAGCTCAGGATGAACCGTCACCGATGACGGATTGTTGACGGTGCGAAATCCCACAAAAACAGCGGCCAGTATCTCTTCTATGAAATAATCGCCGCCAACCTGATACTTCCTTTCCATTGACCTCCCGGTTTGCATTTCCTGAATATACCCATTTCACGCGCCAATCATCGTCACCTTACCGGCTGCCGACGCCTTCGAAGCGCTCCTGAAATTCACCCGCGAAACGCGGCCTCGATTGCGGCGATGTCGATCTTCTTCATCTCCATCATCGCATCGAACGCGCGTCTGGCGGCGGCGGTGTCGGGATCGGATACCGCTCTGGTCAGCGCGATTGGCGTAATCTGCCAGGATATGCCCCACTTGTCCTTGCACCACCCGCACACGCTCTCCTGGCCGCCATTGCCGACAATCGCGTACCAGTAACGATCAGTTTCAGCCTGGTCAGCGGTTGCGACCTGAAACGAGAACGATTCATTGTGCTTGATCGTCGGGCCGCCATTGAGGCCGAGGCAGGGAATTCCCATTACCGTAAACTCGACCGTCAACACATCTCCGGTTTTGCCGGACGGATAATCACCCGGCGCGCGAAATACCGCGCCAACGGATGAATCCGGAAAGGTCTTGGCATAAAACTGCGCCGCTTCCTCGGCATCGCCATTATACCAAAGGCATATCGTCATCCTGGCTTGCGTATCCATATCAGCTCTCCATTGTAATGAGTAAAAAAACCCACTGCTCCCCTTCACAGACAATCGCGTGATCCTGGTAAAAATTCGCGCCGCAATGCTGGCGGTGGATGGCGATGTCAAGCTCAACAACAGAGCACGGAAAACCCAATGATTGGAGTTACCTGAACACCGTGACCAAAACGGTATTCAAAACGTTGAAGACCAAATGGATTTATGGAAAAAGTTACACTGAACATGATGAGCTTCGTATCCGCGTTTTGAAACCATCGAGCTGTATTACAGTTGTAAATACCTGGATTCAGCACAGGACTACCTGACTCCGGCTGAATTCATACGACAATCTTATCAATAAATACTGCCTTTGGATTCTTGAGATGTCCACTTTTTGCTTGCAGCTTCGCCATCCGCCACAGCAATCCCATCGCATAACCTGCGATTTCTCCGAGCTTTTCGTAAATTCGTGAAGTATTACCCGTCTCAGCAGTGCTTCCTTTCAAATCAAAACAAAGGAGTGCATCATGGAAACCCTTCTCTCTTCGATCATCCCTGTGCTCAACTCCGTTCGTTCGTCGCTGATGAGCCGCAAAAACGTTGTGGCTACGGGGATCGGTTACAAAATATCGGCTGGAAAAAAGACCGGCGAGTTGAGCATTGTCTGTTCGGTCGAGCGGAAAGAGGCGTCGGCGAAGCTTCTCAGCTCTGAAATGGTGCCGAAGGCGGTCGATGGAATTACGACCGATGTCGTGGCGACAGGCCGCATCCGGGCGTTCGTCCCTCCGACCGGCAGATTCCGGCCAGCGCCCGGCGGGGTGAGCCTCGGCCATTTCGAGATCACCGCCGGTACGCTCGGCTGCCTGGTGCGCAAGAACGGCGAGCTTTTCATTCTGTCGAACAACCATGTGCTGGCCAACTGCAACGATGCCGCGATTGGCAACGCGATTCTTCAGCCGGGGCCGTATGATGGCGGCCTGAATCCCGCCGACAAGATTGCCGAACTTGCCGAATTTGTGCCCATTACCTTTTCCGGTTCGTCGAGCGCCTGCCCGATAGCCAACTCCATTGCCGACGTGTGCAACTTCCTTGCGTCGGTCACCGGCAGCGATACGCGACTCCAGGCTATATCGGTGCAGGCCGCGGAGAATCTCATCGATGCGGCGCTGGCACGACCGCTGAATCCGGCGGATGTGCAGAACGAGATTCTCGGCATCGGCGCGATTGCGGGCACGGCTGAAGGCACGCTGGGCCTTGCGGTCAAAAAGAGCGGACGCACCACCGGACTGACGACCGGGGTCATCGAGCAGATCAGTGTGACCTCCAACGTCAGTTACGGCAGCAACCGGGTCGCGCAGTTCCATGACCAGTTGATGGCCGGAGCGATGAGCCAGGGGGGCGACAGCGGCTCGGCGGTGCTCGACAACGCGAACAATCTTGTCGGGCTGCTTTTCGCGGGCAGCGACCAGACAACGATCATCAACAGGATTCAGAACGTCTTCAGCATCCTCGGAGTGAGCTTGTGAAGTTGTTGCGGATTGCGCTCCTGTGCCTTTTGCCGTTGACGGCCAATTGTTCAAACGCTGCGGAGATGAAAACCATCAGTGAAGTGAAGCGAGCGCACGAGGCGGCGCTGCTGGCCCTGCCCGATGTGGCGTCGGTGGGCATCGGGCGGGATGGAAACGGAAGGCCGGCCATCGTGGTCGGCCTCGCCTGCGACAATCGGCGGACAAAGGCGCTCGTACCGGAACAGATCGAGGGCTATCCGGTGATCGTGAAGATAACCGGCGAGATCAGGGCGCAATAAACGATGATGCGCCAGTTCTATAACTCCGGAAATTCGCGCGAACAAACCGTTGAATCTTTGCCATGGCAGAGGTTTTGTCTGAATACACCCTACCTTCGACACCGCCCTAATAAATCAGGAACGGGCAGGCGCTGAAAAACCTTGCCTTACCCGGCCAAATGTTTAACTTTTACGACATTTCCCGGTCACGCTCCGGGATTCGCCAACCTTTTTTCGCTATCTGATGTCCTCTTCTCTCGCTATCTACAACTCCCTGAGCCGCGCCAAGGAAACCTTCGAGCCGCTTCATCCCGGCATCGCCACGATCTACGTTTGCGGCCCGACGGTGTACGGCCATGCGCACCTCGGCCACGCCAAGAGCTACGTGTCGTTCGACGTGGTGGTGCGCTGGATGCGCCACTTGGGGCTGAGGGTCAAGTATGTGCAGAATATTACTGACGTTGGCCACCTGACCGACGACGCCGACGAGGGTGAGGACAAGATTCAGAAGCAGGCGCGGCTGGAGAAGACCGAGCCGATGGAGATCGCGCAGTACTATACCCGGAGCTTCTACGAGGACATGGACAAGCTCGGTGTGCTGCGCCCGAACATTGCTCCGACGGCGACCGGCCACATCCCGGAGCAGATCGCGCTGGTCGAGCGTCTCATCGCAACCGGCCATGCTTACGAGTCCGGCGGTAATGTCTATTTCGATGTGAACTCGTTCGTTGGATATGGAAAGCTTTCGGGACGCACCGACCAGGCGGCGTTGCAGTCGGGCGGGCGCGTCGCCGAGCGCTCGGACAAGCGCAATGCGTCCGACTTCGCGCTCTGGAAAAAGGCCGAACCGAGCCACATCATGAAGTGGAACTCGCCGTGGGGCGAGGGCTATCCCGGCTGGCATCTGGAGTGCTCGGCGATGTCGATGAAGTATCTCGGCGAGACCATCGACATCCACGGCGGGGGCATGGAGAACAAATTCCCGCACCACGATTGCGAGATCGCCCAGTCCGAAGCGGCCACCGGCAAGCCCTACGTGCGCTACTGGATGCACAACAACATGGTGACGGTTGACGGCGTCAAGATGGGAAAATCGCTCAAGAACTTCGTCAATCTCAAGGAGCTGTTCCAGACCTTCGACCCGCTGGTCATCCGCTTTTTCATTCTCCAGTCGCACTACCGCTCCCCGCTCGACTTCTCCGAAACGGCCATCAGGGCGTCGCAGTCCGGCTTCGAGAAGTTGCAGGAAACCTGCAAGCGCCTGCTGGAATCTTCCGAGGGCAAGACGCAGCTCGACACGACGTCGTTCGAGTCGAAAATCACCGATGCGCTGAATGATGACTTCAACACGCCGGTCGCCATCTCGGTGATCTTCGAGTTCGTCAAAGCGTTGAACGGTGCGCTCGACAAGGATGGATTAAACGCAGACACGAAAAAGCGAGCGCTGGAGTATCTCGAAACCTTCGCTGGCGAGGTGCTCGGCATTCTGAAAAACCGCGAGGAGCTGCTGGCCGGAGAAAGCGGCGAAAGCGCCCGGACGCTCGACGAGGTGATGGCCGTGCTGCTCGAACTTCGCAAAGAGGCGCGAGCGAACAAGGATTTCGCCACCAGCGACAAAATCCGCGACCTGCTCCTCCAGCGCGGCATCGAGGTCAAGGACACCAAAGAGGGCGCAACTTGGTCAAAGAAAAAAGCCTGAACGCAAAAAAGCCGGAGCAAATCGACCTCCGGCTTTTTCATTTTTCATCCGATCTTACATTCAGCGGGGTTTCAACCCTACGGACATTCACCTCTCTTGCATTCTTGTTGCCCCGGCTTGCTCATATTCAGGAGGGCTTCAGCCCGACGGACATTCAAACCTCTTCTGTTCAGTTGCCCCAGCTTTCAAGCCGGGGAGAACGAGTAAAATCCACGCTCTTTTACAAAAATCCCTCCAGCCCCGCTTCCCGCCGCATCATCTCCACCGCTTTGACCACCTTTTGCGAGTCGCCCGCCTTGCAGATGAGCAGTGCGTCGGGCGTATCGACGACGATAATGTCATCGACACCGACCATCACCACAGCCTTGCCGTGAGGCTTGCGGACGAACACATCTTCCGAGTCGATCATGATCACCTCCTGGCCATCCGTGTCGCGCCCTTCGAGGCCGAGACCGATCTTGATCACCTCATCCCAGCTTCCGAGGTCTGTCCATCCGAAATTACCGGCGAGCATAAAGACCTTCTCGGCCTTCTCCATGATACCATAGGCTATCGAAACCGGATGAATCCAGCTGTAAACATCCTCGATGACCGACTCCTGCCGCTCTGTGCCAATAAAAGCGTGAACGTTCTCCATATCCTCGTACAGATCAGGCAGTGAGTGGCGGTACTCGCGGGTGATGTCATCGACGTGCCAGATAAACACGCCGCTGTTCCACCAGAAATCCTGGCTCTGCAAAAACTGCTCGGCGGTTGCGAGATCGGGCTTTTCCGCAAAGGTTTTCACGCGGAACAAAGCAATGTCGTCGTCTTCCGGGTTGTCGTTCTCGTCTCCGATCATCACCGACGGTTCTACCTGGATATAGCCATATCGCGTCTCGGGCCGGTCGGGATGGATGCCAACGGTGATCAGTCCACGCTGCTCACGAGCGAGACCTACCCCCTTTATGATCGTCTTCAGAAACTGCTCCTCGTCGAGCACAAGATGGTCGGCGGGCAACACGATGGTCACAGCGTCGGGATCGCGTTTCCGTATGAAGGTGGTCGCCAGCGCAATGCAGGTGGCTGTGTCCCTGATCGTCGGCTCGATGATGATGTTGGCGGGATCGAAATCCGGCAGCGTCTCGTTGACCAGAAGCCAGTGCTGCTTGCCGGTGATGATCAGGATGTTCTCCATCCGTACGGCCCGGGATATTCTTTCGACCGTTTTGCGGATCATCGTGCCGCCATCGAAGAAATGGAGAAACTGTTTGGGAGATTTTTTTCTCGAAAGCGGCCAGAGTTTGCTCCCTATTCCCCCCGCCATAATCACGGCATACACATGCTTATCGGCAATCCGCTTCATAACATCGCTGTCTTTCAGAACTTACTACGATTGAACATCTATCTCAAGAATAATAATTTACAACATTTCCACCAGAGCCTGTGAGCTTTTCTGAAGAGAGAGGAACATTTGCCATTGGCGTTAAAATATCGTTTTTTCCTGTTGTACGCATCTCTTCACCATCGCAGCCGAATGATTCGTCATGCCAAATGACTTGCAAATGATCGAGGGACTCTGCCGCCAGCATGGCATCCCCGCCACTGAAAAAGCACTGAACCTTCTGGTGCGTTACGCTGACCTTCTCGATGAGTGGAACCTCAAGGTGAACCTCGTCAGCCGCAAGGAACATGCTCCGGTCGTCGTCAAGCACGTGTTTCACTCGCTGCTAATCAGCCGCATCCACAACTTCAGGGTCGGCGAAAAGGTGCTCGACCTCGGCACTGGCGGTGGTTTGCCCGGTATTCCGCTGGCGATACTCTTTCCTGAAACCTCTTTTCTGCTCGTGGACTCCACCGGTAAAAAAATCGCGGCTTGCAAAGCGATGATAAAAACGCTTGGCCTCGAAAACGTCATCGCGCTGCATTCACGGGTTGAAGATATGAAAGGGGTGATCTTCGACACGGTGCTCAGCCGTCAGGTCGCGCCGCTTGAAGAGTTGTGCGCCTACAGCGCGAAGCTGCTCAAAAAAAAAGGGGTGCTGATCTGCCTCAAAGGTGGCAATCTCAACCTGGAGATCGCACAGGCTGTGCAGTCGCGGGACAAGCATCTCGGCTTCCCCGCATCGGTCGAACAATTGCCGATAGGGGATATCGATCCGATGTTCTCTGAAAAGCAGATAGTCATCGCCCGCTGGTGATCGTGATGATCTCGCGAACGATGACTATCGTGTTTCTTTGCTATCCGGGAGAAAAGGCTCTTATTCGGCTGCTTCGCCGCCCTCTTTCTCCTGCGAATCGGACTCGGCTTTCTTTGAGCCTTTGACACGCTTGGAGCGATCCTGCTTGGCGGCTACCGGCGTTGCTGACGGAGCCTCGGTATAATCAACCAGCTCGATGACAGCCATCTTGGCGGCGTCGCCATAGCGGGGAGCGAGTTTGATGATACGGGTGTATCCGCCGTTACGCGAACCGATTTTTGCTACGATCTCTTCGAAAAGCTCGCGAACCGCCTCTTTGTCACGCAGTGCGCTGAAAATCTCGCGCTGCGCATGGTGTGTGCCTTTGCGCGCCTTGGTTATGATTTTTTCGACAACCTTGCGGGTTTCCTTGGCTTTCGCTTCGGTGGTTTCGATTCGCTTGTGGATCAGCAGCTGCGTCGAGAGGTTCGACAAAGTTGCTTTTCTATGGGCGGCTGTTCTGCCGAGTTTCCTTGCTGGCTTGACTTTACGCATTGCTTGTTTCCGCTCTCATTGATATTTCTATAAAATAATAGCCTTTATCAACCCTTCATCTGGTAACGGGTAATATCCATCCCGAACTTGAGGTTGAACTTCTCGAGCTGCTCCTTCAGTTCCGTCAGTGACTTCTTGCCGAAGTTCTTGTAGTTCAGCAGCTCATCCTCTTTTCTCGAAACCAGATCGCCGAGCGTATCGATTTCGGCAAGTCTCAGGCAGTTGTGCGAACGAACTGAAAGGTCGAGATCCTCGATCTTGGTGTAGAGGAGCTTGCGCATGCTCTCGAACTCGTCGTCGAGCTGCTTGTACTCCTCTTCGGAAAACTCCTCTTCGGTCGGCGAGAAATTTGCGAAAAAGGTGACATGATCGGTGATGATCTTGCCAGCCATACTGATAGCATCGTCCGGCGTGATCGAACCGTCAGTCTCGACATCGAGAATCATCTTCTCGTAGTCGGTTCTCTGTCCGACACGGGTGTTCTCGACGGTCAGTTTGACATTGCGGATCGGAGTGAAGATCGAATCGATAGCGATGAAGCCGATCGGCAATCCTTCGCTGCGATTCTCCTCGGCTGGCACGTAGCCGCGTCCGCGTCCGACGTAAATGTCGATGCTGACGGAGGCGTCAGTGTTGATCGTCGCGATGTGCAGGTTCTTGTTGAGCACCTCGAATTCTCCATCGTGGGCGACGATATCGCCGGCGAGAAACTCTTTTGGGCCAGCAAGGGTCAGGGACGTCTTGCAGCTGCGCTTGCAGTTCGTCCTGAAACGAACCTTCTTCAGGTTCAGCACGATCTCGGGCACATCTTCGCGAACGCCTTCGATGGTCGAGAACTCGTGATACACTCCATCTATCTTGATCCCGGTGATCGCAGCACCGGGCAGAGAGGCAAGCAGAACTCTTCTCATGGCGTTGCCCAGCGTAACTCCGTATCCCCTCTCCAGCGGCTGAGCGATGAAACGCCCGAAACTGCCGGTGTGGGTCGTTTCATCCACATCGATCTTTGCAGGCATCTGCATCTGGTATATCATAGTCTTGCTACCTTAAGGATTCAAAAAAATCACTTGGAGTACAACTCAACAACAAGCTGTTCGTTATAGGGCTCCTGCACATCTTCACGCTCTGGTACTGCAAGAAAAACCGCCTTTTTGTTCGCTTTGTCAACTTGGATCCATGCAGGAATCCTCGATTCGGCGGCTTTGTTCAGCGAATCGGCCACGGCATCGAGATTGCGGCTCTTCGGCTTGAACTCGATCTGGTCACCAGGCGTAACGAGAAAGGAAGGAATGTTGACCTTCTTGCCGTTGACGAGCAGATGGCCGTGAGAGACTAACTGACGGGCACCGGCGCGCGACGGAGAAAATCCGCAACGGAAGACGACGTTATCGAGGCGCCTTTCGAGCAGTTTAACCAGGTTGTCACCGGTAACACCACGCTGTGCGACCGCTTTCTTGTAGTAGTTCCTGAACTGCTTTTCGAGAATGCCGTAAAGATATTTCATCTTCTGCTTCTCCCTCAACTGGAGCGCATATTCCGACACCTTGCCCTTGCGGGACTGGCCGTGCTCGCCAGGAGCGTACGGACGTCTTTCGAGATATTTTTCCGCCTTGGGAGACAGCGCTATCCCTAACCTGCGTGATACTTTGGTAATTGACCCTCTGAATCGTGCCATAGCAATTGCTTCATTGAAAATTCTTGATATAAACCGTCAGACCCTTCTGCGCTTGGGCGGCCTGCAACCGTTGTGCGGCAGGGGCGTAATGTCGCGGATAGTCTTCACCTCCAGACCGGCTCCCTGAAGCGCTCTGATAGCCGCATCGCGACCTGCGCCGGGACCTTTGATGAACACATCAACGTGACGCATGCCAAGATCGAACGCCTCCTTGGCTGCCGCCTCGGAAGTCACCTGCGATGCATACGGGGTATTTTTCTTGGAACCCTTGAAGCCGTTCTTGCCGGCGCTCGACCATGAGACGGTGTTACCAAGCGTATCGGTAATGGTCACCATGACGTTGTTGAACGAAGCTTTGATATGGACGGTACCTTCGGGGGTAACCTTGACTTTCTTTTTTTTCCTGCTCGCTGTTGCCATGAGTCTGTCGGTGTTTTATCTCTCTTGTTTGCTTGTTTGCTCCGTACCTTACTTCTTGCCCGCCTTCTTCTTGCCGGCGACCGTCTTGCGCTTGCCTTTTCTGGTACGGGCGTTTGTGCTGGTGCGCTGGCCGCGAACCGGGAGTGACCGCCTGTGGCGCAGACCACGATAGCAACCGATATCCATCAGTCGCTTGATGGAGAGCTGCTGCTCGGCGCGAGCTTCTCCCTCGACCGTGTATTCGTTGCCGATAATTTCCCTGATAGCGTGCGCCTCGGCGTCGCTCAGCTCGGAGATTTTCTTTTCAGGAGCGATTCCGGCTTTGGCGAGTATGTTCTTGGCGGATGTTTTTCCGATGCCATAAACATAGGTCAAGCCGATGACCGCATGCTTGTTCAATGGCAAATTAACCCCAGCTAACCTCATATGTTTTTCTCAAATCTGTTGATTGTTCCTGAAGATCACCCCTGGCGCTGCTTGTGGCTTGGATTCACCTTGCAGATCACAAATCGTTTTCCTTTGCGCTTGATAATCCTGCAGTGTTCGCAACGTTTTTTGATAGACGAAAATATTTTCATGGTAAACCCCACATGCTATGGTTGTCCGGTCAGTCCAAAATATGAAAAGGCATGTAATGTAATAAACACAAACCTAATAATCAACCGGATAATGGATAATTATTACTGTTTTTTACTTGTACCGGTAGGTAATCCGGCCTTTTGTCAAGTCGTACGGAGAAATCTGAACCTTGACCTTGTCGCCGGGAAGGATTCTGATGTAGTGCATCCTGATTTTGCCCGAGACGTGGGCCAGCACTTCAAGGCTGTTTTCAAGCTTGACCCTGAACTGTGCGTTGGGAAGTGCTTCCAGAATTTCGCCTTCCACTTCTATTGATTCTTCCTTGGCCAATGTATCTCCGCTGTCTGATCGTTATGTGTAGAATACTGATGCTAATCCTCCTGGCATCACTTCGTGAGAATCTCCGCCGCTCCGTTCCTGATGGCGATGGTATGCTCGAAATGGGCTGAATGTCGGCGGTCTTCCGTGACGGCCACCCATGCGCCCCGTTTGCTGACCGCCCTTCTCGAACGCCCGATGGCGATCATCGGTTCGATAGCAAGCGTCATTCCCGAGCGAAGTCTCACGCCGGTGTGCGGTCTGCCGTAATTCGGCACCGCCGGCTCTTCGTGCAGCTCGCTGCCGATGCCGTGGCCGACCATGTTCTCGATAACGCTGTAACCGAAGGAGCGTGCATGTTTTTCGATAGCTGCCGAAATGTCATGCAACCGGTTTCCCTCGACCGCTTGCTCGATGCCGAGACCGAGGCACTCGCGAGTTACATCGACCAGTTGCCGAACCGCCGGATCGACCTCGCCGATGATGTACGTCCGCGCGGCATCTCCGTGATAGCCGCTCTTGTATACTCCGCAATCGACAGAAACGATTTCGCCTTCATGAATGATGCGCTTCGTGCTCGGCACGCCGTGCACGACCTCCTCGTCAATCGAGACGCAGAGCGTCGCCGGATAGGGCGTCACGCCAGGTTCGCCTTTCGGCACGTAATTCAGAAAACTCGGTACTGCGTGATGATCCCTGATGAACTGCTCGGCAAGCTCGTCGAGGCGCTTCGTTGACATGCCTGGCGCGATCTCCTGTTCAAGCATATCGAGCACGCGGGCAACCAGCCCACCGGCCTCCCGCATCAATTCTATCTCCCGCTCGCTCTTTATGGTGATCATGATCCAGCCTTGCTTACCGACGACCTTTCGCTTTGGCGGTCTTCATGAAACCGTCATAGTGACGCATCATCAGATGGCTCTCGACCTGCTGAAGCGTATCGAGTCCGACGCTGACGACAATCAGCAAGCTTGTGCCGCCAAAGAAGTGGGCAAAGCCCGGTGTCACGTTGGCGAACTTCGTCAGGAAGGTCGGCAGAATCGCGATGATCGCAAGAGTTATCGCGCCCGGAAGCGTGATCCGGGTCAGGATGTTGTCGATGAACTCCTCGGTGCTCTTGCCGGGACGAACACCCGGAATGAAGCCGCCCTGGCGGCGCATGGTGTCAGCCACCTCTTTCGGGTTGAAAGCGATCGCCGTATAGAAATAGGTGAAGAAGACAATCATCAGGCCGAACACGACCGCGTAAAACCATGAATCGTAGGCGAACGCCGCCGCGACTTTCTGCATCGCCTCGCTCTCAGGGAAGAAAGAGAGGAAGGTGCTTGGCAGAAACATGATCGACTGGGCGAAGATGATCGGCATGACGCCCGCCGTGTTGATCTTCATCGGAATGTACTGCGTACCGCCCCCGTAAACCTTGCGGCCAACGACGCGCTTGGCGTGCTGTACGGGAATTCTTCGCGTGGCGACGGTCAGCAAGACGACGAGCGCGACGATGCCCGCCATAAGCGCCATGATGACGATCTCGACGATCCAGTTCTTGCTGCCGAGCGAGACCGACTGAATTTCAGCCATCAGCGATGCCGGGAAGCGCGCAAGGATACCGATCATGATGATGAGCGATATGCCGTTGCCGATACCACGTTCCGTTATCAGCTCTCCGAGCCACATCACGAAAACCGTGCTGGCCGTGAGAATGATAACCGCCGTGATGGTAAAGAAAAAGCCGGACTCGGGCACGACAATTTTTCCGAAGGACGATGGGCTTGCGAGGTTGACGCTCACGCCCCAAGCCTGCATCACCGCGACGAATATCGTGCCGTAGCGAGTGTACTGGTTTATCTTCTGGCGTCCCTCCTCACCCTCTTTCTGGAGCTTCTGCACATAGGGCGTCACCGCTCCGAGCAGTTGTATGATGATGGAGGCCGAGATGTATGGCATAATGCCAAGAGAAAAGATAGAGGCGCGAGCGAACGCGCCTCCGACGAACAGGTCGAACAGACCAAACAGGTCGTTCGAGTGCGATGTGGTTGCGCTCGCTACTGCGGCGGCATCAACCCCGGGAATGGTGATATGCGATCCCAGCCTGTAAACAAAAAGCAACAGGAGGGTATACACGATACGCTGCCTTAACTCCGGGATCTTATTGATATTCCTGATGCTCTCAGTAAGCTTCATGGCAGCTCATTCCCTGGTTCAAGACTTGACCGATTTTTTTGCTTTCTTGACCTTTACCAACTTGGCTTTCGGGGTCAGGAGAGCCTCTTCAAACGGCAAACCGTTGACCTTGGCAGCCTCTTCGAGGGTGCGGTAGGCCATGACGATCTTTCCGCCAGCGTTCGTGATCTTCTCTTCAGCGCTCTTGCTGAATGCGTGCGCCGTGATGGTCACTGCGGAAGTAAGCTCACCGTTGCCGAGCACCTTGAAATACTCCTGGTTGCTGGCGTTGCAGAGGTGCTTGAGATCGAGCACGCTGATCTCTTCGCCGATAAGCCCCTTCTCGATCCACATCTGAATCTGCGCGACATTGACGCAGGCCACGGCCTTCTGGTTAGGCGGCGTGAAGCCGAACTTCGGAAGTCTGCGGTAGATCGGCATCTGGCCGCCCTCGGCGATCGGACGCTGGTAGCCGCTTCTTGCCTGCTGACCCTTGTTGCCCTTGCCCGCTGTCGTACCATTACCTGATCCCGGGCCGCGACCGACCCTCTTTCTTGCCTTGACTGCACCTTTGGCAGGGCGAAGTGAACTTAAATCCATTGCTGTGATTCCCGACTGTCTTTATTTATTCTGTTAAAGCTCTTCAACCTTGACCAGGTGCTGAACGACTCGAATCTGACCTCTGGTGCAGGCGTTGTCTTTCAGTTCAACCTTGTGGTTCGGCCTTCCGAGACCGAGAGCCTTGATCGTTGCTTTCTGTTTCTTGGTGCCGCCGATAACGCTGCGCACCTGTGTTACCTTTATCGTTTTGTCGCTCATGGTCGCCTTGTCTCCTGTTTAGCTTTCAAATACCTCTTTCAGGCTCTTCGAGCGACGCTCCGCAACGTCGTTGGCGTCGGAGATGCTCTGAAGACCCTTGATGGCCGCCTTCACCACGTTGTGCGGGTTGGAGGAGCCGAGAGATTTGGTCAGAATGTCATGGATGCCCGCCATTTCAAGCACGGCCCTCACGGCGCCACCGGCGATAAGACCGGTACCAGGGGTAGCCGGCTTCATCAGCACTTTGGCTGAACCGTATTTAGCGACGATCTGGTGCGGAATCGTTCCCTTTATGATCGGCACCTTGATGACGTTCTTCTTGCCATCCTCGACGCCTTTGGCGATAGCGTCCTGAACTTCGTTTGCTTTTCCGAGCCCGTATCCAACATGACCTTCCTTGTCACCAACAACAACAATAGCGTTGAACCCGAAGCGCTTGCCACCCTTGACCACCTTGGCGGTCCTGTTTATGTGCACCAGCTTCTCTTTCAGATTCAACTCACCGGGCTTGATACTCCTGGCAGATTTTTTCGACATGTACGTTCTCTTTGAAAAGTTTTAAAAGATCAGGCCTGCTTCACGAGCACCATCGGCCAGAGCCTTGATGCGACCGTGGTAGCGGAATCCGTTTCTGTCGAAAACGACCTTGGTGATTCCCTGGGCAAGCGCCTTCTCGGCGATCTGCTTGCCGACGGCGGCACTCACTTCCGATTTGGTACCGGCGAGGCCGACATTATCTTTCGTCATGGTCGAAGCCGCCATGAGGGTCTTGCCGTTCACGTCGTCGATCAACTGCGCATAGATCTGTGAAAGACTCCTGAATACGCACAGTCTTGGCCTTTCCTGGGTGCCACGCACGACAGCCCTGCTGCGTGCCTTGATTTTCTGCCTGCTGGCAGCTTTATCTGCTTGGCTCATTATCTCTAACCGTATAAATGATTTTTAACCTGATTGTTTCGCTCTTTCGGCATGGCGGCTTACTTGCCGGCAGCCTTGCCTTCCTTGCGGCGGATGACCTCGCCTTCGTACTTGATACCCTTGCCGCGATACGGTTCCGGCTTCCTGAAGGAGCGAATCTTGGCGGCGATCTGGCCTACCAGAGCCTTGTCGATACCGCTGACAAGAACGGTGGTCGGGTCCGGCA
>JAAXXD010000044.1 GCA_013334655.1 Chlorobaculum sp.
GCCGTCGCCGTACTGTTTCGTCTGGTTCACCTTCAGGATCGCCTTGACCACCAGATCGGCATCCTCGTCGGGCACGATCAGCGACACCATGCGCTTGGGGACATACTTCGAGCTGCCCGGCGCGGACGCCAGACCCTCCGGCAGTTCGCAACTCACCTCTCCGGCAATGCCGCGCTGTTTGCCCCGTCCGAGCACGCTCACCGCGCTGAAGGCCGGAAAGCCGAGCTGTTCGAGCACATCCTTGGTTTTTTTGACCTGTTTGGGGCGGATGATCGCCAATATTTCCTTCATGGCCGGGCCTCCTTATAAGCCTGCTTCGCCGGTACGCACGGTGAACGCGCCCTCGACAGGAGTTATGAAAATCTTGCCGTCACCGAAGTTGCCGGTATAAGCCTTCGACTTCATCACCGCCACGACGTCATCGACATCTTCGTCATCGACCACCAGCAGAACCATCACCTTCGGCAGCTCGTCGTAATGGACATCGCCGATCCTGATTCCCTTCTGCTTGCCTCGACCGAAAATGTTCATCTTGGTCATCGAGATGAATCCTGCCTCGGCCAACCCGTCACCCACGGCGTCCGCAATTTCGGGACGCAGCATTGCCCTCACCATTTTCATTCGCGTATCTCCTTTTTTGATATTGAATTAATCGACCAGACCGTACTTGACCACCATCGACTCCAGCTCGTTGATGGTGAGCGGCTTCGGGATCACGAGATTTTTGTTCTCGATGATCTTGCGGGCCAGCTCGCTGTACTCGTGCGCCTGGTTCGACTCGGGATCAAACTCGATGACCGTCTTGCGGTTAAACTCGGCTTTCTGGACGATGTTGTCGCGAGGCACGAAGTGAATCATCTGCGTACCGATGGCGGCGGCGAACTCTTCGACGAACTCACGCTCCTTGTCCACCTTTCTGCTGTTGCAGATGATGCCGCCAAGGCGAACGCCGCTCTGCTTGGCGTATTTGACGAGGCCTTTGGCGATGTTGTTGGCCGCATAGACCGCCATCATCTCGCCCGAAGCGACGATATAGACCTCCTGAGCCTTGCCGTCGCGGATCGGCATGGCGAAGCCGCCGCAAACCACGTCACCGAGCACGTCGTAGAAGACGTAATCGAGGTCTTCGGTATAGGAGCCGCTCTGCTCCATCAGGTCGATGGCCGTGATGACGCCGCGACCGGCGCAACCAACGCCCGGCTCCGGGCCGCCGGACTCGACGCAGCGGATGCCGCCGAAGCCGGACATCACCATCTTGTCCGAAATCTTCTCCGCGCCCTGATCGCGGAGCATGTCCATGATCGTCGCCTGGTTCATGCCGCCGAGGATCATTCGGGTAGAGTCGGCCTTCGGGTCGCAGCCGTGGATGAAAACCTTCTTGCCGTGGAAGTAGGCCATGGCTGCCGCGGTGTTCTGCTGGGTCGTGGACTTGCCGATACCGCCTTTTCCGTAAATGGCTATTTTTTTCATGGTTATTGGCTTGTTTAAGTTCATGGATCGATTCCGGTTCATCTGTAATCGTTATGTCCGGTATCACATAACCCCAGTCAATAACCGTGCCAAGTTCATAAGTATCGAGCAGAAAAAAGGAGATAAAAGAGGGGAGGAAGGTTGAAGATGCCCTTTAGTAGATATTAAGGATTTGATTTATTTATACTTAATTTTATAAGGCAAATAAAAAGTGATAATTAACATTAATTAAGAATACACAACTTTTAACCTAAAAAATCAGAATTATGGACATTCGTGTACAAGCTCGTCCAAACTTTGCACACATTGGAACACCTGGTGTTTGTTACTCTGGACAACAGTACTCTCGGTGGTCAGAAGCTGTCTTAGAGTCATAACCGATGGTTCAAGCATGTTTTTCGTCATGCGTTTACTGATCAATGTCGGCTACGTTTAGCCACGCGAAGGAGCGGTTCCTCCGTCGTTAATGGCTTTTCTAAAAAAGTTGAGGCATTCGGACAGAAAGAACACATCCATTCTTTGCAAATGACATTTTGAATTTGGAGGCTTTTCGTAATCATAGAGCGTACGCCATTCCTGCAGGAGCTGACGGCAAGAGCTTGTTGGCCTTGATCAGCTTTCCACGAACATTTCCTGTCAAAACAAAGGTGGTGTTTTCTGCAAAATCTCACCAATCCTTGAAATCGCCGGGAGATGCTTATAAAACTCGTGAAACTAATCAAGACTTCAGAGTCACATTATGAGTTGATCAATGAAAACAAGAGCTTCTGCGTCAGCTGTTCTCCAAGCGGAGATTGATGGGGAGGAGGCTCCAGACCTTAACGTCGCTGTCCGGCGGGAAGCCGGAACAGCACCGGTTGTGGGTATAAAGCGAAAAAAACTTGTTGGATGGAGATGTATTTTGAACAGCAGGATATGATGCCATTCTCCGAAAAAGATGATCAGAATGTGACGTTCAGGCCGCCGGTGCAGAAAAAGTCATTGCCGCCGGGCTGATTGATCGTCTGCGACAGGTTGAGTCTGAGGGAGACTGATCGTGTCAGATTCACATCCCCGCCAGCAGCGAGACGGACAAACGCATGGTTCGACGCGCCAGTCGCCTCTCGACAAAAATGTTGTCCAGCGCCCTGCCGCGACCGTCCATGCTGATGCGAAGCGTCGGATACTTCATGAGCGCCTGGATAAATACGTCACTGGTAAACTGCGCGCCCTGATCGCTGTTGAAGATTTCCGGTACGCCATACTTTCGGAGCGCCTCTTCAAGACATTCCACGCAAAAACTGCTTTCCATCGAGTTCGACAGCCGCCACGCCAGCGCCTTGCGTGAGTACCAGTCGATAATCGCCACGAGGTACATGAACCCCTGTGGCAGCCGACAATACGTGATATCCGTTGACCAGACCTGATTCGGCTTGGTTACGGTAACTCCGCGCAACAGATAAGGATAGATCTTGTGCTCTGGATGCAGCTTGCTGGTGTTGAATCCGGGAGCCATGTCCACCAGCCCCAACCGCCTCATCAAACGCTGCACCCGTTTCCGGTTGACAACATACCCTTTTTTCAGAAGAATATGCCGCATACGTCGGCTGCCGTAAAAAGGATAAAGCGTGTACTCCTCGTCGATCAGACGCAGCAGCAGCAGGTCATCGTCACTGGGCGAATACGGCTCTGGCTTGCCGTAATAACTCGCGCGACTGACCTCGACCAGTTGGCATCGCGTCGAGACCGGCAACGGTTCCTGGCCGCTGATCCAGCTTTTCCGCAGTTTCACAGGTAAGGCCCGACTTTTTTTTGAGCCAATCCAATTGCACCTTGAGCCGAGCGATTTCGGTGTAGAGCTTTTCAGTATCCGATGACGGATCGACTGGTTTCGGCCCGCGCTTCGTATCGAAAATTCCGGGAGCGTTCTCAAGGAGTTCCCGTTTCCACTGGCCGACCTGAGACGGGTGTACACAGAACTCGCTACCGATTTCGTTCAGCGTTTTGTCGCTTCTTATTGCCTCCAGCGCTACCTTGGCCTTGAACTGTGCGGTAAACTTGTTGCGTTTCTTCTCGCTCATAACTTGACCCTCTTTTCGGGCAAGTTACCGCCTTAAACCGTTGTCCGAAAAACGGGGGCCACTATAGTGCCCTTAATACGGTTCAGATTCCAGAATGTGTCATGATAACCACTAATCCAATGATAACCGGCACCGTAAATGCCGCAATCAAAATGGCATAGAGCTTGTGTGACAATGCCTGAAGCGCCTCCAGACGGAAAATATGGCTAACGGCAATACCTAACAATATTCCAGACAGAATCCCGGCGATAATCACCAGTATTGAAAAGTTCTGAATTATCAGATAGATGTCCATTGCCAAAACAGCAACAATGATCAATGCCATGAAACCTATATAGAATTTCTCTGTCAGGTATGCCTCATATTCCCATTCATAGGGGCTCAGAGGCTCTACTGAAATGGAAGAAGATGACCATAATCTGGGCAACCACATTCTGCCGCGCAAGATTCTCATCGATGCGGTCAGTGCGAGCAGAGCAAAAATACACGAAACAGAAAGTATAGCGCCTCGGATTACGCCTTGATACATCAATTTCTTCGTTTGTTGCTTATCCGGTGATGGGAGGTTTATTACATTGCGTTTTCCGGTCGATGGTTTGGCGTAATCTCCAAAATAAGTAATTTTTGATGTATTGATTAAATCATTCATGCTCTTGGACAATAACGCGTTTCTCTGCTGCGCATTTACCATTACCATCGCCGTCTGTATTGCTTGTTCGCCCAAAAGCGGAACCGGCCTGACTTGATGTAACACCATGATCATTGAAATCTTGTCCTCTATCCTGGCAATGAGTGGCTTTTCGAGCTTTGATTTGAGCAGTGTATCGAGAAAAACGGGCTGTAACTGATCGGATGTTTGTGACTTTATTGTTTTTTGGAAAATTTTCTTGTTTGATTTCAACACCTCGACAAGCTGCTCTGTGGTAGCACCGTTATCGACCATTGCTATCAATGACTTGAGAAATGGCACATCTACCCCCTGAATCAGTATCTCTTCATATACAAGTAACTTACGATCAGAAAAAAATCGGGGATTGTTCTCGACCACAGTCTTCGCAATCTCAGGTGTTACTGGTTTTGCATCTTTTAAAAGTCTCGATTCCGCCATTCCGGCAAGTACCTGCCTCCGCGCTTCATAGAGTGCTATAGTAAAATCAGGATCCTTGTCAATACCTAATTCATGAGCTTTTTGTGATAGCAACTCGGCCTTTATCAAATTAGAAAGCACGGCTTTTTTTTGCTCAAGCGCTGCTGCCTGGTTTGTGTTGGCGTAGGTTGATTTTTTTGCGAAGTATTCTATTTCAGCTTGAGTAATCTCAACGCCGTTCACGACAGCTGCGACGCTGCCCGACGACTCTTTTGCGGACTGAGATGAACAACCGCAAATAAATAACAGTATATACCCCCAAAATAGCCATCCGAGTGTTTTCATGGTAATAAAAGTATTGATTCATAAAATGTCACAGTAATATACATAAAGACAATAAAAGCAACAATAGCAATCATAACTATACCCACACCCCATAGACACCAACAATACGTCAATCAAAAGCATGCGAAGGGAACACCTATTCGCATATAATATCTGCATTCGCTATATTTACACTATGGAAGAAACACCAATCTCAAGAGTATAGTTTGAAGTCAGGTATCAACCGAAATAGGTATCACGCGATGCAGCTTTCACTGTGACTGAAATTACCTGATTGACCCCATTGTAGTTTCAGTTCGCAATGATTATTTATTGACGATTAATTAGCGTTAGCTTAGCCCCCCCGTGACCGTCCTGCAATTCATCATTACTAATGCTCCATCACATGCTCCGCTCAATCGAACAGTTCATCTTCAGGAACCTGACGCCTTTGTCGATACGGTATCTTCCTGCGCCGGAGATCAGGCGTGCGTCAGGGCTGGCGGCGGAGGTGTATCGCCAGCTCGACGAGGAGTTCATGGCGGTGCCGCCGATTACGTTGCACCATCTCAATCCGCAAATTATGGCGGGGGTGTGGAGCGCCTGCCGGGAGTCGCTGGTTGCCGGGCCGGATCGCACGATGAAGGAGCTGATCGCGGTCACTGTGTCGCAATCCAACCGCTGTCCCTACTGCGTGCAGGCACACACTTCGATGCTGCTTGGCGCGGATGACCGCCCGGCGCTCGACGCGCTCACTTCCGGCGAATGCGCGAGCGACGAGCTTGCGAAGCTTGCGGCATGGGCCTCGGCGACCGGGCGGAAAGCCGCGCTCGCATCCGTTCCTCCGCCTCCTTTCACGAAGCGGCAGGCTCCGGCATTCATGGCCACGGCGGTACTGTTCCACTACATCAACCGGATGGTCAACATCTTTCTCGACGAGACGATGATGCCCGTCGTCGGCAAGGTGCCGGTGGTTGGGGATCAGGCGTTCAGGGTTTTCAGCAGCGTGACCTCGGGGCGAATCGTCAGGATCGACGCCACGCCGGGGGTGTTTCTGACGGAGCCGCCGACCATGCAGTTGCCCCAAGCGTTCGGCTGGGCGGCGGACGATCCGGCAGTGGCGGGCGGGCTGCTTCGATTCGCCGATGCCATTCGCCAGGCCGCCGATGCGTCGGTAGCGCCTGAGATTCAGACGCTGGTGAAGCGGCGCGTCTCGGAGTGGGAGGGCGAGCCGCCCGCCCTCGGTAAAGCGTGGCTCGACGAGGCAACGCAAGCCTTGCCGGAAAGGTCGCGCCCGCAGGCGAGGCTCGCCCTGCTTGCTGCCACGGCCTCATGGGCGGTTGATAGAAGCGAAATCGACTCGTGCCGACGCGCCGGTCTCGACGACTGTGCGTTGCTTCAAACCGCCGCCTTTGGTGCTTTCGTGGCAACAGAGAGAATTGCCGGGTGGGCGAGCCGGTAGCGCGTTGTGAATACTTCGACGACAGTAAATCTCAATAGACGCCGCAGTAAGAGATTGGGCTAAAGCCCTGATTTATTTTGTCTTATTCGCATACCCCGGACTGAAGTCCGGGGCAATTATTGAAAGATTGAATCGCTGGAGTAATAATTCAAAGAAAAGACAGCAGGGACAGCAGTGTGAAAACAAAAAATCTACGGATTCTTTGCCCACTTTGCAGTTCTTTCCGTCCCTGAAGTCCTTGCTGTCCTTGTTGCCGAGCTGGAGTTCGGCGCTCCCAGGATTCAATTCATCATTCTCTCACCTCACCAACAGCACGGGGTAGTCGATATCGTCGATGAGTTCGCGGAGGGTCTCGGGGGGCAGGTTCATGCCTTCGCCGATGACGACGAGGCCGGAGTCGATCATGCGGATGAAGCTGACGAGCTGGCGGCTGTCGCGGAATGGCAGATGGTAGTATTCGGTCTCGATAGCTCTTCCGCTCACTATCGCCGCCGTAACCTCTTTGCACCGTTCAATGGCGTCCAGATCGGCTTCGGTGACGAGCAGGTGGAGCGTACTTGTCGGCCCGGCGATTTCGAGCGCCGTCGAGAGGGCGCGCTTCGCGGCTTCCGTGCCGTCGTAGAGCAGCAGCAGCGGCCCTTCGCTGGCCGTGACGCCGGGGCGCATCAGCATCACGTTCATCTTGCATTCGCTGAGCGCAGTGCGGGCGGTCGAGCCGAGTCCTTTTCGGCACGACGGGGAGCGTCCGCTGCGGCCAAGCACGAGTATGTCCGCTTCGGGCGCGCCCTGCATGAGCTGCTCCGGTACCATGCCCCGCAGCACCCGGAAGGTGTGGCGGAGCGTGCGGGCTTCGGCGGTGCGCTGCAACAGTTCGCGGGCCTGCTTTGCCTGTTGCCGGAGCAGACGTTCGAGCTCTCCGACGTCGAGCTTCGTGGTGGTCGCGCTGTAGAGGCGCACCTCTTCGGCGAAAGGCAGGCCCGCCACGCGAAGGAGGTTGATGTCTTCGACGAAGATGCCGATCAGCTCCGCCTTCAGCCGGGCGGCCATCTCCGCGGCGGCTTCGAGCGATGCCTTGCTGTGCGGCGAGCAATCGATGGCGACGGCTATCGATTGAATGATGCGGTTTTTCATCGTTGAACTCATCTCCTTCGCTCTCCTTTATTTTTCCGGTTCGCCGTTCTTCTTTTCAGCGAACGCCTTCAGCTTTTCAGCCATCGCCTTCAGCCGCTCGAAGACTTTCGCATTGACCGTGCCCACTGGCCACGCTCCCGACGCATCGGCTTCTCCCGCCGGAACGCCGGTGAGAATCTCGATCCCCTCGTCAATGTGCGTGACGGGCCAGATCGAGAAGAGTCCCGATTCGACCGCCTTGACAATATCCTGCCGGAGCATCAGATTCCGCACGTTCGAGGCGGGAATCAGGACGCCGTGGCGTCCGTCGAGGCCGCGCTCGCTGCAAAGATCGAAAAATCCCTCGATTTTCTCGTTGACGCCGCCGATTGCCTGCACCTGGCCGTGCTGGTTGACCGAACCGGTGACGGCGAGGCACTGCCGGATCGGAATCCCCGAAATTGCCGAGAGCAGCGCGTAGAGCTCGGTGGAGGAGGCGCTGTCACCCTCGACGCCGCCGTAGGATTGCTCGAAAACCAGCGTCGCGGAGAGCGAGAGCGGCTGCTCGGCGGCGTAGCGCGAGCCGAGGAAGCCCGACAGTATCATCACCCCTTTCGAGTGGATCGGCCCTCCCATCTCGACCTCGCGTTCGATGTCGATCACCTCGCCCTTGCCGAGGCGCACCCGCGCCGTGATGCGACTCGGGCTGCCGAAGCTCTGCTCTCCCAGCGAGTACACCGACAGTCCGTTGATCTGCCCGACCTGCTCCGAGGCGGTGTCGATCAGAATCATCCCCCGCATCATCGCGTCCCTCATGCGCTCCTGGATGCGCGAGGCGCGGTATCGCTGCGCTTCGCGCATCGCTTCCACATCCTCGGCGCTCACCTGCGTCCGGCCATTCTGCGCGGCGTGATACTCCGCCTCGTGCACGAGGTCGCGGACGGCCTGAAGGTTCGAGGAGAGCCGGGTGGCGTCGCCAGCCATGCGGGAGCCGTGCTCGACGATCCGGGCCACCGCGCCGCGGTCGAAGGGCAGAAGCTTGTCGCGCACGGCTATCGAGCCGACCAAATGCGCGTAAGCCAGATGCGTCTCCGGGTTGCGCTCCATGTCGTTCTCGAAATCGGCGGCGATCTTGAACAGCTCGTTGAAGTCTGGATCGTACTGGCTCAGCATGTAATAGAGCCGCCGTTCGCCGAGCAGCACGACTTTGAGGTCGAGCGGAATCGGCTCAGGTTCGAGCGAGATGGTGCTGACGAGGCTGTAGAGCTGCGCGAGCGATTCGATGCGTATCTGGCGGGTGCGAAGCGCTTTCTTGAGCGCTTCCCACGCGAATGGTTCGAGCAGAAGCCGCCGCGCGTCGAGAATGAGGTAGCCGCCGTTGGCCCGGTGCAGCGCGCCCGGCTTGATGAGGGTGAAGTCGGTGATGAGCGTGCCCATTTGCGCGGCGTGCTCGATGTCGCCCACGAGGTTCTGCGTGGCGGGTTTGTCTTCGAGAATCACCGGGGCACCGTCGAGCTTGCCGTTGTCGATCATCACGTTCACCCGGTAGCGAACAACCGATCGCTTGCGCCCGGCGGGGCTGAACGGCGGCGGCATCATAATCGGCCCATCTTCCGGCGCATCCTTTTCGAGGAACTGCCCGAAGTTTTCGATCATGTCCTTTTCGACCTCGTCGATGTAGCGCGAGACCTCTTCAATATCCTTGTATCTCGTCCTGATCTCCTCCATGAGCGGTTTCAGGGTGAATGCCGAAACCTCCCGGTTCAGCTCCTTGATCTTCTCGGCGGTTTCGCGCTGCCACTTGGGGAACTGCGCCATGATCGATTGCAGGCTGTTGCGGAGGCGGTCGATCTCCTTCTCGATCTTGTCGCGCTCCTCCTTTTTCATCGCCATGTAGTCGTCAGGCGCAATCACCTTCTCCTCGATCACCGGCGCGAAGGCGAATCCTCCCGGCGTACGGATGAGGGAGATGCTGTGCTCGCGGGCGTCGGTTTCGAGCGTTTCGATGGCGCTCGACTGCTTCTCCAGCAACGACTCGCCGATATCCTTTTCTCTTGCCTGATACTCTTCGCTGCTGAAGGCGGCAGGCATGACGCTGAAGAGCGTTTCGACGAGGTGATCCATGTCGTCGCTCAACCGGCAGGCCATGCCGGGCGGCAGGCGGAGCGCTTTCGGGTTTCGCGGCTTCGAGAAGTTGTAGACGTAACACCAGTCATCGGGTCGCGCCCGACCGGGGGCGATGGCGTTGAGGAATTGCCGTACGGTACTCTCTTTGCCGGTGCCGGAGGGGCCGAGGGCGAAGAGGTTGAAGCCGTCGTGCCGGATGCCCATGCCGAGCCGGATCGCTTCGAGGGCGCGCTGTTGGCCCGCGATTTCGGTCGCGCCATCGAGTTCGGCGGTGGTGCCGAATTCGAACGAGCCAGGATCGCACCGGTTGAAGAGTTGGGCGGGGAGGAGTTTTTCGGGAACGGGCATGGCGGATGCTCCTTTTTCCGGGCGGCGAAAGAGTGTCAAGCGGAAGCGACCTTCCACCGGAATCGGAAAGCCGCCTCAAGGAAAGCTCTGCGTTGGTTACGCTTTATTTTAAAGAACTTTCAGTTGATTAAAAATGGTTCCCCACCGCCGCTCGTCAGCTCGCCCCTTCCTCCTCGATGGCTTTGCGCAGGTGTACCGGCTCGGCCTCTTTTTTGCGCAGTCGCAGGTTGAGCATCTCCACCGAGACCGAGAATGCCATCGCGAAGTAGATGTAGCCTCTCGGGAACTCGAAGCCGGCCCCTTCGGCCACGAGCGTTGCGCCGACGAGGATCAGAAAGCTCAGGGCGAGCATCTTGATGGTCGGGTGGCGCTCGACGAAATCGCCGATCGCTTTGGATGCGATCATCATGACCAGGACGGCGATCATGATGGCGAGAATCATCACCGGAATGTCCTTGGCCAGCCCCACGGCGGTGATGACCGAGTCGAGCGAGAAGACGATGTCGATGACGGCGATCTGGATGAGCGTCATGACGAAGTTCGAGGCCGCGTGCTCCTTGACGCTCTCCTCTGCTCCTTCGAGGCTCTGGTGGATCTCCTGGGTGCTCTTGGCCAGCAGGAACAGTCCGCCGCCAAGGAGGATGAGGTCGCGCCCGGTGACGCCGTGGCCAAAAGCGGTAAACAGCTCGTTGGTCAGGCGCATGACCCAGGTGATCGACAGGAGCAGCGCGATGCGGGTGAGCATCGCCAGCCCCAGACCGAGCACGCGCCCCGGCCCGCGCTGACTGGCAGGCATACGGCCAACGATGATCGTGAGAAAAATGATGTTGTCGATACCGAGGACGATTTCAAGCGTCGTCAGCGTCAGAAGGGCAATCCATGCCTCGGGACTGAAAATCCATTCCATGCAGTGTGAAGTTTGTTGATTCAGATGACGAAAGTTACAACCAGAGAACCAGACCGGCAAAATTACGGTTCATAATGGTGGATATTGCTACATTTATTCTACACGAAAACCTTGATCCATGAGCGCTCCGTACGACGCCGCAACCCATGCCGGTTTGCGCCGGTACTTCGACAGCGGGAAAACCCGCCCGCTCGAATGGCGTCGCGCACAGCTCCGCAGCCTCGATGCTTTTGTGCGCGAACGCGAGGCGGAGATCGCCGACGCGATTCATGCCGATCTCCGCAAGCCCGCCGGAGAGATATGGCTGGGCGAGACCTGGTTCGTCCGCAGCGAAATCAAACATGCGCTGAAGCATCTCCGCCAGTGGATGCGGCTACGGCGGGTGAGCGTACCGCTGCCCTACCAGCCCGCCAGCGCCTTCATCGAGCGCGATCCGGTTGGCGTGGCGCTCATCATCGGCACCTGGAACTACCCGGTGGCGCTCACACTCGGGCCGCTGGTGGGAGCGCTCGCGGGCGGTAACTGCGTGGTGCTCAAGCCATCCGAGATGGCTCCGGCGTCATCGCGTCTCCTCGCCGAAAAAATCGGGCATTATCTCGATCCCGAAGCGATCAAAGTGGTCGAGGGGGACGGCGCGGTTTCGGCGGAGCTGCTGAAGCATCGCTTCGACCACATCTTTTTCACCGGCAGCCGCTGGAAGGGACAGGCGGTGATGGAGGCCGCAGCGCGGCATCTCACGCCGGTAACACTCGAACTTGGCGGCAAATGCCCGGTCATCGTGACGGAAAAGGCTGACCTGCGCGTCGCTGCTCGGCGCATCGTCTGGGCAAAGTTCACGAATGTCGGCCAAACCTGTGTCGCACCCGACTACCTGCTCGCACACGAGTCGGTCGAGGAGCCGCTGCTCAGGCTCATGCAGGAGGCGATTGAGGAGTTTTACGGCTCCGATCCGCAATCGAGCGCCGACTATGGCCGCGTCGTGGACGGTCGAGCCTTCCGGCGGATCGATGCGCTGATGCGCGAAGGCGAGTTGTGTACGGGCGGCTGCGGGGATGAAGCCTCGCGCTATATCGCGCCGACCATCATACGGAACTTCCCGGCAGATTCCCGGCTCATGGAGGATGAAATCTTCGGCCCGGTGCTGCCGGTGCTCACCTTTTCATCGCTCGCGGCGGCGGTCAGCATTGTGCGTTCCCGGCCCGATCCGCTCGCCGTCTATCTCTTCTCCCGCGACCGCGCGGAGCTGGATTATCTGAGAACGAACACCCGGAGCGGCGGAGTCTGCTGCAACGACCTGATGTTTCAGATCACCATTCCCGGCCTGCCGTTTGGCGGACGCGGAATCAGCGGCACCGGCCTCTATCACGGCAAGGCGGGATTCGAGACCTTCACCGCGCCGAGGAGCGTGCTCCGGCGAAGCACCTTTCCCGATCCGGTCATGCGATACCCGCCTTTTGCTGGAGATCGCCTGGCGTTTCTCAAGCGGATTTTCACTATCTTTTCGTAGGTATGGAGATAGTGAACAAGGCAATGGAACGCACCGGCCTCGCTTTCGGCGGCGGCGTGGTGCTCGGCGCGGCGCACATCGGCGTGCTGAGGGCGATGGACGAGCTTGGCTTCCGCGCGGATTGCGTAAGCGGCACGAGTATCGGCTCCTTCATCGCGGCGATGCACGCCTTCGGCAAGAGCTGGCGGGAGATCGAAAAGATCGCTCTGGCACTCGACTGGAGCGATCTTTCGGGCCTCACCATCTCCGGCTATGGCCTGCTCTCGATCCGCAAATTCGGCGAGATCGTCCGGGGCCAGCTCGGCTCGTGCCGCATCGAGAACGCGCCGATGCCCCTCGCCATCGTGGCCACCGATATCTGCACCGGCAACAAGGTGGTGCTGCGCGAGGGCGACGTGGCAACGGCGGTCATGGCCAGCTCGTCGATTCCCGGCATCTTCAGGCCCGTGGAGCAGAATGGCATGATGCTGCTGGATGGCGTGCTGACCGAGAATGTGCCGGTTTCGCCGCTCAAAACGATGGGCGCAAAGCGAATCATCTGCATCGACCTGCTCGGACGCCACACTTTCCGGCGGCCCGAGCATCTGCCCGATCTGCTGCTCAACGCCTTCTACAGCGCCATGCGCGCCATTTCGCAAATCCAGATCAGGGAGGCCGACCTGGTCATCACGCCTGATCTCTCCCGTTTCAGCCTCGTCGATATGTCTGCCGTGCCGCAGATTCTCGACACCGGCTACCGCGAATCGCGGCCTTTGCTCGAAGCCTGGATGGAGGCGCGATGAAGCAGGCGCGCCGGTTGCTTTTCGCTCTCCTGCTCTTTTGCCTGCCGGGCGCGGCCAGGGCGGAATTTCCGTCGGGCGCGTCGGGTATCGCCATACCGTCAGCGCAAGGGATAACCATCGATGGCTCGCGGCTTGGCGATGCCGATTACGATCTCTCGAAACCGCGTGGCGGCAAGTTGCCCCTGTTTGGCGGGGGTAACGGGCTGTCAGGCCGCGCGTTGAGCCAGTCAACCGAACTCGACGATGCGGGAAGCCGCTTTTCGGCGCTCACCATCATGGTCGCAAAGAACTTCACGGATAACGAGGATGAGAATTTTCCCATCTTCCGCCCCGCCGTTTCGGCGGGCATGAGTTACGCTTCGATGGATGTTGAAGTGCTCGGCGCGGATGCCGATGACGCCGCGTGGATCCTGCAACTGAGCGCGGCCATGGAGATACGGCTGTCACCAGATGTCACGCTCGATCTCCGCTACCGCTACCTCAAGCCGTTCGAGGAGACCTTGTGGCTCGAAGGGGTACCCGAATCAATCGGGATAGAGCCACATAACCTGCTGGTCGGCGTGAGGGTCGGCTTCTGACGAGCTGTCGTTCGCCATTGACTGCTTCAAAACCCGGAACCGGGAATGCTGGAGCCGAGACGTACGTTCTCTAAACATCGACGGGTCAACACAGCAACAAGGAGGATGCTATGCCTATCCAAAGGTTACGGGAGTTCCTCGACAGTCATCACATCAAATACTTCGTCATCAGCCACTCTCCGGCCTTCACGGCGCAGGAGATTGCTGCCGCCGCTCACGTATCGGGCAACGAGCTGGTCAAGACGGTCATGGTCTCGGTCGATAGCAAAATGGCCATGGCGCTGCTTCATGCCCCCCGGCATCTCGATTTCGACCGGCTCCGAGAACTGTGCGGCTCGCGCGATGTCGTTCTTGCTGAAGAGCAGGAGTTCAGCAGACTCTTTCCCGAATGCGAAATCGGCGCGATGCCACCCTTCGGCAATCTTTACGGCATGGCGGTCTACGCGGACGACGAACTCGACGAGAGCATGGACATCGTCTTCAGCGCGGGCACGCACCGGGAGCTGCTCCGCCTCTCCTGGTTCGATTACAAGCGACTGGTCAATCCGGTGATGGGCAGGCTCGCCTCCGCCCCGTAATGTTTTTCAGTAATTTCCACCGGTAGCGCGGCTTTTTAAGCGGGAAATATTACCTTTGACGGAGTTTGAACGCCTGTTAACAGGCATGGATTTTCTATCGGTTCCCATCGGATCAGGTCGGAATTCCATGTGTCTGATGCAATGATTATCAGCTTTTTGCCGCCGCCGTTATGAAGGTAGCCTTATATGCGGGGACCTACGTCAAGGACAAGGATGGCGCAGTACGGTCTATCTACCAGCTTGTAGCGTCCATGATCAAAAACGGGCACGAGGTCGTGGTCTGGACGCCCGATTTCAAGCCCGGCTCGAACGCCATGGTGCCGGTCAATCTGACGCCCTCGGTGCCCATTCCGCTTTATCCCGACTACAAGCTCGGGTTCTACAGCGCCGTAACCGAACGGCAGCTCGACGACTTCGCGCCGGACATCGTGCACATCTCGACGCCTGACATCGTTGGTCGCAAATTTCTGAGCTATGCGAAACGAAAGGGGCTTCCGGTCGCTTCGGCCTATCATACCGATTTTCCCTCCTACCTGAGCTACTATCGCCTCGGTTTCGCCGAACCGGCGGTGTGGCGGTTCCTGCGGAAATTTTACAACGCCTGCGACGTGACGCTCGCGCCCAATGAAAGCGTCCGCGAGCGGCTCACCGGCAAGGGGATCGAACGGGTGGAACTCTGGTCGCGCGGTATTGACAGGGAGCTGTTCGACCCGTCGCGCCGTTCTGCGAAGCTGCGGCAGGCGTGGGATGCGGAGGGGCGGACGGTCGTCATCTACGCCGGGCGTTTCGTGCCGTACAAGGATGTCGAGGTGGTGATGAGCCTGTATGAGCGATTCGTGACGGAGGGACTCGGCGAGCGGGTGCGATTCGTGATGATCGGTTCCGGCCCCGAGGAGGCAGAGATGCGGCGGCGGATGCCAGATGCTGTGTTCACCGGCTACCTGACCGGCGCGGCGCTGCCGGAGGCCTACGCGAGCGGCGACATTTTCCTTTTCCCCTCGACCACCGAGGCGTTCTGCAACGTGGCGCTCGAAGCGCTCGCCACCGGCCTGCCCGCCGTGGTGTCGGACGTCGGCGGATGCCAGGAGCTGGTTGAGCGTTCCGGTGGCGGTTTCGTGGCGAAAGCTGGCGACATCAGTGATTTTTACAGGTGCTGCACGAAGCTCATGCAGGACGGCGATCTGTTCCGCGCCATGCGCGAGCGCGGCCTCGCCTTCGCCGAAAACAAGTCGTGGGCGGCAGTCAACGGTCAGCTCATCGACCGCTACCAGGCGATGATCGCCGCGAACTCCCGGCGCTGAATCCATCAGAGATCGACGCGAGTTCGACAATCCTCCCGGCGCTTTTACCAATCTCAGCCAGCCCGGGCGAAAACGATCTTTCGTTGCCACGGTGATACTGTGCCGCCTCGAAGAACCTTTCGCAGCAAATCGGGGTACGGTCAGATACGCTCTCGCTGAGGATCGACACGGCGGACCATGCCTGAAGTTTTAGGCGCAGCTCCGGTAAAAAGTGTTATCTTGCGGCGATTTTTTTTCATGCGGGCAGTCGTTGGCTTTCGGTTCCGATAAGAGATTGATGGTACAAACGCGGATGTCCCGATTTTAACTGATTCAAGGAGAACGATTTATGGCACAGGCAAAGCAAGGCGACAAGGTTCTGGTTCACTATACCGGCACTTACGATGACGGTACGGTTTTCGACAGCTCCGTGGAGCGCGAACCTCTCGAAGTGACCATCGGCACAGGCATGGTGATTGCGGGCTTTGACAGGGCGCTGCTCGATATGGAGCCGGGTCAGAAGAAGACGGTCAATATTCCCGCCAGCGAAGCGTATGGCCCGAGAGCTGAAGAGTTGATCGCCGAGATCGGTCGCGACCGCATTCCTTCCGACATTCCGCTCGAAATTGGCCAGCAGTTGCAGCTCAGCCTCGCCGACGGCGGAGAAGCGATCGTGCTGATCGTCGATCTGACCGACACCACCGTCACCCTCGACGCCAACCACCCGATGGCCGGTCTCGACCTCAACTTCGACCTCGAACTGGTCGAAATCCTCTGATTTTCTTCTCGCTCAGGCCGTGATGTTCCGTAATATCACGGCTCGAGTATGGAACGCCTCGGCAGACATATCTCTGTGAAATCTTTTTGATTTGGTGACGGCCTGCCAATCCCCCCTAAACCTTTCCTCTTTCCTCGGGATACCGATGCGCTGACACGCTCGCTTCAAGAGCGCAGTCGCAAGCCAGCAGGGTTTTGTGTCTGACTGGCGTCAAAGTGTTGGTTTTTATTGTCTATACGCATGGTGATCTCGAAAATCAGACGTATTTTTCATTATCTGAATTTATGAGAGGAAATACCACGGGATTTCTTGAATCTATCAACGCAAGGGAGTGATATATGGCGTTCTGGAATACGGTTACAGGTCAGCTCCGTTCGGTCATCGAGTGGAAGAGTCCGGCTTCGGATATGCTGTTTCAGCGATGGACGGATAACGGAGATGAGATCAAAAACGCATCGAAGCTGATCGTCGGCCCCGGCCAGGGGGCGATCTTCGTCTATGAAGGCAAGCCGCAAGCGGTTATCACTGAACCGGGTATGACCGATCTGAAAACGAAGAACATCCCGTTCTGGACGACGATCACCAAATTCATGCAGGCCTTTAAAAGCGAGCACAAGGTCGGCATCTACTTTTTTCGTACCGCCGAGATTCTGAACCAGGGGTGGGGCACGCCGGGGCCGGTCAAGTATCTCGATCCGCAGTACAAGTTTCCCGTCGGGCTGCGGGGTTACGGCAACTTCTCGTGCCGCATCACCGATGCTTCGAGCTTCTTTGTCAATGTGATGGGCCAGCGCGACGAGCTGACCGCCGACGAACTTCGCACGGTGATCGTGGCGAGGCTCATCCAGCCGCTAACCGATTTTCTCGCGGAAGCGAAGCTCGGCTACAACGAGATCGACGCGAACCGGAACGAGATTGCCGATGGCGTGAAGGAGAAGGTCGCGCCAATCTTCTCGACTCTTGGCTTCGAGCTGAAGGATTTCCGCATCGAGAACACCGATTTTGACGACGACACGAAGCGCCGCGTGGGGCGCATCGCGGACATGCAGGCCGAAGCGCAGGCCGCGCAGGCGGTGGGCGTCGATTTCGCCCGGCTTCAGCAGCTCGCGGCGCTCCGGGATGCCGCCCAGAACGAAGGCGGCGTGGCGGGCATGGGTGTCGGCCTCGGCGCGGGCGTGGGGCTGGGGCAGGCGATGGCAGGCATGATGGGCGGCATGAACGCGCCGCAACCGGCGGCGGATGATCCGGTGGCGCGGCTCGCCAAACTGAAGCAGATGCTCGACGGCAACCTCATCAGCCAAGAGGAGTTCGACACAAAAAAGCAGCAGATACTCTCACAAATGTAAACGCCGGAGCACCGCCATGCGAACAGGCATTTTTACCCGCCTCTCTGGCATTTTCGCCCTTGCCGCGCTTGAAATTCCGCTCTTTACCGGTGAACTTCTGGCGCGCGCGGGAGGCGCTGGAGGCGGTGATGGCGGCAGCGGATACTCCGGCGGCGGAAACGGCGTGGATTATGGCATCGATACCTATCGCGGCTACGCGCCATCAGGCCATTTCAATTTCTCGG
Organism: Chlorobaculum sp.; assembly: GCA_013334655.1. Classification (GTDB taxonomy): domain Bacteria; phylum Bacteroidota; class Chlorobiia; order Chlorobiales; family Chlorobiaceae; genus Chlorobaculum. Next base: position 17,969 of record JAAXXD010000044.1, read on the forward strand.
TAATCGTCATCGCCATTTTTCTCCTGGCGATCCTTTATAGCATCTTCAGCGTCGTTGCGAAATTTCGGAAAGGCTCGAATGACAATGCTTTCGGCGAGCCAATGCCAGACGCGGCCCCTGACATACGTATCGATAACGATGCGGGAATTCCCGGAGCGCCTCCCGGGTTTGATCGATCCGCATTTCTCACCAAGGTTCGCAAGGCGTTCAACGATGTTCAGATGGCCTGGTGCGAACAGAACTCAGACCTGATGCGACGGTTCATCTCCGATGGCGTCTATCAGCGATTCAGCACGCAGTTCAAAATGATGCGCCTGCTCCGGCAGACCAATCTGCTGAGTGGCATCAATATTTCGATGCTCTGGGTTGACCGGATCGAGCAGGATGGGCAGTACGACATTGTCCATGCCGGGATCAAAGCGAGCATGACCGACCGTTTTTCGTGCGCTCTGAACCACGAGCTGGACGAAGAGGGGAAGAGCGAGTTTGTCGAGTACTGGTCGTTCATTTGTAAACACGGCGCGGCAGGCAGGGATATGTACGACACCGAACAGTGCCCCAATTGCGGCGCGCCTCTGCCGAAGGATATAGGCGAGGTGTGCCAGTGCAAATATTGCAACGCGACGATCAACTCCGGCGAGTTCGACTGGGTGCTCGCTGAAATCACCCAGCAGGATGATTACCGACGCGACGGTAATCATGCGGAAAAATATGCCGGTCTGGATGCAAAGGTCGATGAAATGGAAGCTCTGTATGGCGATTTCTGCGTTCAGCTTGTCGAGGACAAGGCGTCGAACGCCTGGATGCAGATGATGACCTCGAAGGCCATGCACGATCCAGCAATCATGCGCCGCTTCGTCACGGACGAACTGTTCCGGCAGCTCGCGCCGCAATATGAAAAGAACCGGGAGATATTCAATCGTCTGTTCCTGAACAGAGTAACGCTCATCAACGCAGAAAAAAAAGAGAATAAAAACAGACTTACCTTCGCTATCACCTGCTCGTATCAGAGAGCGGAACTGACCGGCAACAGCGTTCGCCTGCTCGATCAGGAGATTGTGGAGCGAGAGGAGATCATGACGCTGACCAGAGACGCCAGCGCTGGCGCTGGAAAAGGTTCAATCTACCAGCACAACTGCTCTTCTTGCGGCGCGCCGGTCAAAGATACGCTCGACATCAAATGCTCATTTTGCGGCAGCACGCTCAACAGCACGGCCAACGACTGGATCGTGTCGGCGCTCTTGAGCCGCTCGGCATTCATGGCAAGCTGACTCTGCAATACATCAAAACACAGGAGATTTCTGATGAACAAAGGCGTAAAAATCGGGATCGCCGTTGCCGTCATTATTGTGGCGGGAATCGCTTCGGTGTTTTTCCTGACTTCGGGAATGGAAAAAAGTGCGGATACATTCTTCAACGCTTTGAAGAAAAATGACTTAGCGACAGCGCGAGCCTCTCTTTCGGAGGATTTCAAAGCTGGCACGGACGAGAACGCACTAAAGGAGTTTCTATCGAAAGGCGCGATTCTGAACTTCAAACAGGCAAGCTGGAGCAATCGCCAGATCAGCGGCAACCGTGGCCAGCTCGACGGCTCCATCACGACAGAAACCGGCGGCGTTGTGCCGCTGAAGCTGATGTTCGTCAAAGAAAACGGCGACTGGAAAATCTATTCGATCCAGAAGCCGACTGCCGGTTTACAATCTGAACATTCATCCCCGGCCATGCCGTCAACGAGCGAACAGGTGGCGCTCGTGAAACAGTCGATGCATGACTTTCTCGTATCGGTCAAGCAAAAAGATATGAGCCATTTCGAGAGCACCCTGTCGCGGATGTGGCAGCAACAGGTTTCAACAGAAGAGCTGAATGCGGTATTCATCAGCGTTATCGATTCCGGCGCAAACTGGCCAGCGGTAGAGACTCTTGAACCTGAACTTTCATCCGATGCGAAAATCGACGAGAACGGCGTCCTGTCGCTTACCGGACGCTACCCCACGAACCCCACGCTAAAGTTCGAAATGAAATACACTTACGAAGGCATCGCCTGGAAGCTGATCGGCTTCAGCCTTGAGGCGAGGTAGCACGTTTGGACTGAGGATAAGCGCATGACAATTCTGGGCGGAAGATGCGCCTAACAAATTGTTTACAGGGCACTTCAAAAAAGGTGAATTGAAGTATATGATGTATCGGGATCATCGAAACAAGGGAATATTTCCCATGGAAGCACTGATTCATTGAGATTGTTGCCACTGTAGACAGCTTTTCAGGCTCAACAGGGTGCAGTTATCCCCAGATGAACACGTTATTGATACCCAACAACTCGTTGAAACAGGAACCTTCACTGTTTATTGATTAAGAGACAGCAAATACCTTCGGTCTGTGATACCGTGAAGTTGAAGCTGACGAGAGATTTCTGAAACCGACAGAACTACCTGGCTCGGTAAATACCGCCATCGCATGGCTTTGATCGTCCGGCGATTGAGGCCTGCTGACACTCCGTTTCGGTTGCGTTGAGAGGCGCTCTCAGGCCATGCGCCATTCTTCAAACCAAGCTGCTTTGCGCTTGACTGACAACAAAGCATCATACAATCCATTCTTATTTTAGTAGCTTGAAGGATTACCACAGGAATACCTGATTGCTACAATACAGCACAGTGTAATCATGAAAAAAAAAACAAGTCTCCGGGATTCGAAAAATGAGCCGGATGGCAATGCTCACCAGCAGCAGCCATCGATCCCTTTTCCGGTCATCGGTATCGGCTCTTCAGCCGGTGGGCTGGAGGCGCTCGAACTGTTTCTGAAAAATGTTCCCGCGCCCTGTGGCATGGCCTTTGTGATCGTGCAGCATCTCGATCCGACCCATAAGGGAATTCTGGTTGAACTGCTTCAGCGAGTCACCTCGATGCCGGTCGCCCAGGTCACCGATCGGATGACCATCGAGACCGATC
>JAAXXD010000145.1 GCA_013334655.1 Chlorobaculum sp.
TCAAGTATGTGCAGAATATCACCGACGTTGGCCATCTGACCGACGACGCCGACGAGGGGGAGGACAAGATTCAGAAGCAGGCGCGGCTGGAGAAGACCGAGCCGATGGAGATCGCGCAGTACTACACCCGCAGCTTTTACGAGGATATGGACCGGCTCGGCGTGCTGCGCCCGAACATCGCCCCGACGGCGACCGGCCACATCCCGGAACAGATCGCGCTGGTCGAGCGGCTCGTCGAATCGGGCCACGCCTACGAGTCCGGCGGCAACGTCTATTTCGATGTGAACTCGTTCGTTGGATATGGAAAGCTTTCGGGGCGCACCGACCAGGCGGCGCTTCAGGCTGGCGGGCGCGTCGCGGAGCGTTCGGACAAGCGGAGCGCCTCGGACTTCGCGCTCTGGAAAAAGTCTGAACCGAGCCACATCATGAAGTGGAACTCGCCGTGGGGCGAAGGCTATCCCGGCTGGCATCTGGAGTGCTCCGCCATGTCAATGAAGTATCTCGGCGAGACCATCGACATTCACGGCGGCGGCATGGAGAACAAGTTCCCGCACCACGACTGCGAAATCGCCCAGTCCGAGGCGGCCACCGGCAAGCCCTACGTGCGCGTCTGGATGCACAACAACATGGTGACGGTCGATGGCGTCAAGATGGGCAAATCGCTCAAGAACTTCGTGAACCTCAAGGAGCTGTTCAGCACGTTCGATCCGCTGGTGATCCGCTTCTTCATTCTGCAATCGCACTACCGCTCCCCGCTTGACTTCTCCGAATCGGCTATCAAGGCGTCGCAGTCCGGCTTCGAGAAGTTGCAGGAAACCTGCAAGCGCCTGCTGGAATCTTCCGAGGGCAAGACGCAGCTCGACACGACGTCGTTCGAGTCGAAAATCACCGATGCGCTGAATGATGACTTCAACACGCCGGTCGCCATCTCGGTGATCTTCGAGTTCGTCAAAGCATTGAACGGTGCGCTCGACAAGGATGGATTAAACGCAGACACGAAAAAGCGAGCGCTGGAGTATCTCGAAACCTTCGCTGGCGAGGTGCTCGGCATTCTGAAAAGCCGCGAAGAGCTACTGGCCGGAGAAAGCGGCGAAAGCGCCCGGACGCTCGACGAGGTGATGGCCGTGCTGCTCGAACTCCGCAAAGAGGCGCGAGCGAACAAGGATTTCGCCACCAGCGACAAAATCCGCGACCTGCTCCTCCAGCGGGGCATCGAAGTCAAGGACACCAAAGAGGGCGCCACCTGGTCAAAGAAAAAAGCGTGAACAAAAAAAGCCGGAGCATTCAACCTCCGGCTTTTTCATTTTTCATCCGATCTTACATTCAGCAGGGTTTCAACTGTGCGGACATTCACCTCTCTTACACTCATGTTGCTCCGGCTTTCAAGCCGGGGAGAACGAGCAAAATCCCCTTCTACAAAAATCCTTCAAGCCCCGGCTCTCTCCGCATCATCTCCACCGCCTTGACCACCTTCTGCGACTCGCCCGCCTTGCAGATGAGGAGCGCATCGGGCGTATCGACCACGATAATGT
>JAAXXD010000111.1 GCA_013334655.1 Chlorobaculum sp.
CCCGCTTCGTGCAATTTCTGATATACTTCACGAGCGTAGTCGTGAACATCCTCGGCGATGGGCAGCACGATGGCTTGCGTCGGCGCGAGCCAGAGCGGGAAGTTGCCTGCCGTGTGCTCGATCAGGACGCCGATGAAGCGCTCCATGGAGCCGAACGGCGCGCGGTGGATCACCACCGGGCGGTGCTTCTGCCCGTCGCTGCCGATGTAGGTCAAGTCGAAGCGCTCCGGCATGACGTAATCTACCTGCACGGTGCCGAGCTGCCACTTGCGGCCAATCGCGTCGCGCACGATGAAGTCGATCTTCGGCCCGTAGAAGCTCGCCTCGCCGATACCGATGAAGTATTTGATGCCCATGCGGTCGGCGGCCTCCTTCACATCCTTCTCGGCCTGCTCCCACACCTCGGCGGTGCCGCCGTACTTTGCCTGATTCTCCGGGTCGTGCAGCGACAGGCGGGTTTCGACATCGTCGAAGCCGAGCGTGTTGAAGACGAAGCGGGTCAGGTCGATGGCGTTGCAGATTTCGTCAACGAGCTGGTCGGGACGGCAGTAGATGTGCGAGTCGTCCTGCGTGAAGCCGCGGGCGCGCACCAGGCCGTTCAGCTCGCCGGACTGCTCGTGGCGGTAAACGGTGCCGAACTCGGTCAGGCGAATCGGCAGATCGCGATAACTGCGCAGCGTCTGGCTGTAGATCAGGTGATGATGCGGGCAGTTCATCGGCTTGAGCAGGTACTGCTCCTCGCGCCCCGTCTCGTCCTTGTAGGTGAGCGGCGGGAACTGCGAATCGCTGTAGTACGGGTAGTGGCCCGAACGCTTGTACAGCTCGATGTTGCCGATGTGCGGCGTGTAAACCGGCACGTAGCCGCGCTTGCGCTGCTCGCCCTTGAGGAAGGTTTCGAGCTCGTTACGGATGATCGCGCCTTTCGGCAGCCAGATCGGCAGGCCGCTGCCCACTTCGGGAGTCAGCATGAAGAGGCCGAGTTCCGCGCCGAGTTTGCGGTGGTCGCGGCGGCGAGCCTCCTCAATGCGGGCGACATGCTCCTTGAGCAGCTTGTCCGACGGGAAGGTGATGCCGTAGATGCGCTGCATCGTCTCGCGCGACGAGTCGCCGCGCCAGTAGGATGACGAAATATTGGTCAGGAGTACCGCCTTGATCTTGCCGGTCGAGGGCAGGTGCGGGCCGCTGCACAGGTCGGCAAAGCCGTCCTGGTGATAGACCGAAACCGTCGGCACCTCTTTCAGTGTGTCTTCGAGAATTTCGACCTTGTATTGATCCTTGCGCGTGTTGGCGAAGTATTCGATGGCCTCTTCTCGCGGCATCTCCTCGCGGCTGATGGCGAGGTCGCACGTGCTGATTTCCAGCATTTTCGCCTCGATGGCGCGGAGGTCGTCCTCGTTGAAGCGGTGCTCGCAGGCAATGTCGTAATAGAAGCCCTGCTCGATGGCCGGGCCAGCGCCGAACTTCGCGCCGGGGAACAGCTTCTCGATGGCGTGAGCCATCAGGTGGCTCGAACTGTGCCAGAAAATCTCGCGGCCTTCGGCGGAGTCGAAGGTGATGATCGAGACGCTTGCGTTGGCCGTGACGGGCGCGTCGAGGTCGCGAAGCTTGCCGTCGATGGTGACGGCGAGCGCCGCCTGCGCCAGCTTTTTGCCGATGGAGGCCGCGATTTCGAGGCCGGTGACGCCGGTGGGATAGCTTCTTTCAGAACCGTCGGGCAAGGTGACGATCACCTGTTGACGGTCATCCGTTATTTCAGACATTGGGTTGTTGTCCATAATCATGTTGCCGGGGCGAAGGTCTTGACGCCAGCCCCTCCCCCTCAGTGGGGAAAATCCTTGACAGCCGCTTTTTGTCAGTATTCGCCGGACGGGAGGGCTGTTCTCGACGCCGAGCTGAAAATCAGCGGCGTGTCTTAATCCCCGTACCGATAAGAAGTCGGGCATAATGCAAAAAATTCGGGAAATCTCCAAGAAAGGAATTCGGCGGGTGGTTTTTTCCTGTAGGGGCGGGTTTTATGCCCGCCCAGCTGGTAATGTTGTGGACGGGGTGGACGGGGTGGACGGGGTGTGGACGAAGTTGACGGGTGAGGAATGATTACAATGCTGCAAGTGCGTCTTTAACCTCCTGCCAGTTTTTTTGAAACTCGGCATAGGCTGGAGAGTCATTGACCAATTCCGCCAAGAGCGTCTCTGCCTTCTCAAGCCATCGGCGGGCTTCCATCACATCGCCGCGCTGATCGCGGCAAAACTCTCCTAAATTGAGATATGATATCGCCAGTCCGAATTTGAGACTCACATTTGACCAGTTCGACTCGTACAGCTCTTCACTCAATGTTGCATCCTTCTCAAAAAAGCTCAACGCTTTTTCCGGTTGGCCTAATACAAGGTACGTATTTCCCCGGATTGAGTATGCAGCTGACAATCCATATTTAAAGCTCATATTTGACCGGTTCGACTCGTATAGCTCTTCAAACAATTTTGTTCCGTCATCAGTGAAGCTCAACGCATTTTCGAGTTGACCCAACGTTGTGTACGTCTCTCCCATTTTTAAGTAAGAGACAGCCAAGCTGTATTTCAAACCTTCATTTGACTGATTTGACTCGTACAGTTCTTCAAGTAAATCAGCTTCCTTTTTATAATAGCCCAACGCTTTTTCTGGTTGATCCAGTGCAAGGTACGTACCTCCAAGTTTCTCGTACGATAGTGACAGCCCATCCTTAAATTGCATATCTGACTTGTTCGACTCATACAGTTCTTCATACAATTTGCTAACCATTTCAAAGTAACCTAACGCATTTTCCAGTTGACCCAGCATTTTGTATGTCTCTCCCAGTTTTCCGTTAGATATCGCCAACCCGTGTTTGAAATTTGCATTTGAGCAATCCGACTCGTACAGTTCTTTATGCCACTGATGGTATTTCTTAAAAAATTCCAACGCTTTTTCCAGTTGGCCCGTTGTACGATAATAAACACCGATACAGTCGTTCAGCACAGCATTTTCATCTCGGGTGCTGTCAATATGCTCAACGACGTTCTCTGCATAGCGTGCGTACAGATATCCTGATTGGTAATCCGTATTCAGTAAATGAGCCGTCGTATCAGTGGAATACTCAAGTTTAACGGCCAGCGTCAAGAGCAGCGCTTCGCACTGATCGAACAGCCGTTCCCCGATCTGCAACCGCGTCACCGCCTGAACGACCGGGCTGCACTTGAACTGTTTCGCTGCGGCGTTGTACTCGATCCACCCTTTTTGGACGAGGGCACGGAGAGATTTTTCAAGCTCATCGTTTCCGGGTTGCAGCGCTTCGAGCGTGGCAAAGGCGATCGGTTCGGCGGGCAGCACCGAAAAGACGCACAGAAGCTGCTCTTCGCCCGGTTCGAGCTTGGCACGGTCGTACATGGCGGCGATCACCGTTTCCGGTTTTTCCTCCCTCAATTTGAACATGCCGGGGTTGTACTCTGTCCGCACCTTCTTGCTTTTGCTCAGGCCGAACAGCCCGGAACCCCGCAGATCTTCGAGCATCTGAGCAAGCGCATAGCCGGTGCGGAACTGGTTGACCGTGTCGAGGTTTTTGGCCAGCAGCTCGATGACGAGGGTGTTGTAGCCGACGGCTCTCAGAATCTCTTTCAGCAGCTCGTCCTCGGCGCGGTCGTGCCCCGGATAGTGCGTCGTGAAGAGCCGCATGGCCGCCGTTTCGTCGAGATGGCCGACCCGGCAAGTGCTGGCGTGAGCGAACTCCGTAATGCGCGTGGTCAGCAGGATGTGGAAATTCGGGCACCTGCGCAGTTCGAGGTAGTGCGCCGAAAGATCGTCGATGTCGTTGGCGTTGTCGATCACGAGCAGGCAAGGCTTGTTCAGCGTCGCCATTTCGCAAAGCAGCTTTTCGCGACGCACGTCGGCGGGGTCGGTCGGCGCGAACTCCACCTTCAGCGGCTCGGCCAGCGTCAGCAAAGCGTCGCCGAGGCTCCGTTCGGCAAACACCCAGCCAAGATGCGCGTACTCGTCAAAGTAGCGCTGGTAATACTTCGCCGCCAGCGTCGTCTTCCCGATACCCCCCTCGCCATTGACCAGCAACAGCACATTGTCGCCATCGAAAAGCGCGTCGTGCACTGAGCGGAGTTCCTCGTCACGCCCGATGAACACCTCTGGAATCACCGGCAGAATGCCGAGGTATTTGGAGATTTTTTTGTCGCCGTAACTGATGAAAGATTTGCTTTGAGTCGAGTCGCTGTATCGCTTGGCAAGATCGAGCCACTCAAGCTCCTTGTTGAACTGAAGCCAAAGATCGTCAGCGTCGCTATACAGTGCGGGGAAATGTCCTAACGCGATCAGCTTTTTTTTGAATTCGTAGAGGCTTGTCTCAGCAGCTTGTTGAGGCTCCCTGAACCAGGTAAATATCTTTAGTTTATCATTCGCTTTGAACAAGTTATAAGCGAAGTCGAACTCCTCCTCGGTGTACTTCCCGACCTTGTTCCAGGCAAGCAGCACGAATATATCCGTCGCTCCGATCTGCTTGTTGTACTCATCCTGCGAGCGCGTTTGCGACATATGCGTGGGAAGGTCTTCCCAAATATCGAGATGGAGAAATATCTCTTTCTCCGCGAGAAGCTTGTTCTTGC
>JAAXXD010000045.1 GCA_013334655.1 Chlorobaculum sp.
CAACGTAATTAGGCACAGGAATGCCCCACTTGTTGAACAATTTCATGGCAGGCCCTTCAAGAATTTTAGCCATGCTCTCTATGTTTATGTTACAGGGTAGTTTGCGAACGAAAAGAAGTGTGCAAGGTTCAAATATAACTATATTCCATTACGTTCCAAGACTTTAAGGATTGTTAATCCCCGCAACATTAAAAAATATTTTTTCTATGCACGATTTCACGGCTTGGTGGCAGCACCTCCCATCTCAGATGAATCCCGTCATTTTTTCGGTCGGAAGCATCGCCATCCGCTGGTACGGTACCATGTACATCATTGCTTTCGCTATCGTCTGGCTGCTTTCGCGCTACCGGATTGCCGACGAAAAGCTCCCGTTCGACAAAGCTTTTCCGGGTGATGCTCTGACCTGGGCGATGGGCGGCGTGCTCATCGGCGGGCGGGTCGGCTATATATTATTTTATGGATTCGACTGGTTCCTGCAGGATCCCATCGGCACCTTGCTGCCGATTCACCTCGGCAGTGGCACATGCGCCTTCTCCGGCATCTCGGGCATGTCGTTCCACGGCGGCCTGATCGGCGTCGGCATCGCCCTGTGGATTTTCAGCCGAAAGCACAAGGTGGATTTTCTCAAGACCGTTGACCTTTTCATCCCCGCCATGCCGCTCGGCTACACCTTCGGGCGGCTTGGCAACTTCATCAACGGCGAACTCTATGGCCGCGTGACCACCTCGGCCATCGGCATGTACTTCCCCGACGCCCCGACCGTGGCGCTACGTCATCCCTCACAGCTCTACGAAGCGTTCTTCGAAGGCATCGTGCTGTTCATCATCCTCTGGTCGATCCGCAAAAAAGCCCCGTGGACAGGCTTCCTCTCCGGCCTCTACCTCATCGGCTACGGCACAGTACGCTTCTTCATCGAATTCTTCCGCGAACCCGACGCCCAACTCGGCTTCGTATTTTTCAATTTCTCGATGGGCCAGGTACTCTGCTTTCTCATGATCGCCGCCGGAGTCGGAATTGTGCTGCTGTCGAAGCAGATGGCGGAAAAGGCGAAGACGGCGGGAGGGGTGAAGAAGTAAGATGTGCGCTTGATTTCGATTATCTGCCGCCTCGTGGAAATGGGGCGGCGGGTTGTGTTAAAAAACACAATTTGTCCTATAATCAGTTATTTAAATTGTCTTTATATTGTTTTAAATACAAACATGATAATAAGCACGACTCCGAATAATGGTATATAAAAGATATTTAACGTTTTAGAAAAAAAAGAGTTCCACCAAGTGCATCTTCCTATATCATAATTACTGGTATCCATTAAAAAATCAATATCATTTTCGTCCTTTATACGCACCTCATCATATAATGCCCTGTATTGCCGTTCTTTACTCAGATAAAAAGCATCCAATAGCCAGAAAAAAGGAATAACCATATATGCAATAATAACATATCTAATATCAGCATCCTTGGCTGCCAACCCAAAAATTGCTGCCGTAATGGTGATTGTCCAGCCTTTGATCAGAAAGGAACAATTTGCCATTCTGTTAATCACGCCCTGAATAATATCAAGATGCTTTTGTTTATCCATGAATCACCCCTTTTGTCAAATCTTTTTTGTACAATGCATCAAGAGCTTCAAACTTATTTATATAATTCCTTTCCCCCCATAACTTTAAATCACCGTGAGTTATTTCTACTAAGTGAGATAAGTCAACCTCATGATTAATGGTTAGAGCACCAAAAGATGCTGATTTTTCAAAAATTGCATTTCTATGTTCTTCAATATCTCTTTTTTTAACAAGTTTAGACATCTCAATCTCTGCAAATATCCACGGAGAAATTGTCTCGGCAGTTGATGATCCCTTGATTACATTTTTCGGTATTATTGAGTTTGGCGTATTGAGAAAAAAAAGACACTCGGTATTATACATCATTCTTGTTAGTGCTATTGATAGCATCATATGAACGTGACTTGTCGAAAAATTCCTTTTTTGATAATCATATGTTCCTTTTTCAGGTTGATAGCAGTATTCATCATCAATTGCCTTTAACAAATCATTTGCATATCCCCATACGCAACTATCAATAAAACTAACTATACCTTGCTTTTCGCTCAGCCAACCAGCAAAAATTAGTGCCGTATCTACGTCTTTGTGCGAGTGTGAAATAAAGACATCTGCTTCAAGCTGTGGGAACCAATTTGCACTTAGCTTACTTCCTTGTAAACTGCCGTCACTATTTCGATAGAACTGCAAGTGGTTATCAATTTTTTTCTTAATGCCTTTATAAACATAGCTTCCCTTGTCATAATAGTGAGAATCTTTACTTTTTGGTATTGTGAACTCAGTTTTGAATGCTTTATACACGAGGCCTCCATTTGATAATTATTTACTCTGACTGCCTGATTATTATACCAGAAGAGAACAGGTTTTAAATTTTATTGCATTATTATGAAAATTTGTCCGAATATCAGAAAGACTATATAAATCAGGTTCATCTTCCATATCACGCACGGCGTTTGATAACGATAAAGACTCGAAATCCTGCTTTTCCAGCTGCTCGGCTTTCAAGAGAAGAAATTGAACGAAATCGAAAACTTCTTCCTGAAATGAATACGGAAGCTTCTGTGTGTACAAGAGAATTTTTTCATCGAGTGTCATAATTCTGTCTCCGTTATTCATTCAATCATCAAAACACTTCTCTTATCAACAACAGATGTCATGCAGAGCCTATTTTAACGCCATGCACGATTGCAGTCTCAAATGCATGGTGGCCACCGTGGTGGACTTCAGCCCGATGCCGAAACAGAGCGGGAACGTTGTATTATATGAAAAAATTCTACGCTTTTTACGACAGTATCTAAAAAAAGCTTTGAGTCTGCGGCTCATTGCCAAACTGGAGCTTGGCGTTCCCAGGTTAGCTCTTTTCTCGCCTGATCCCTCACTCCGCCGTCACCAGAAGCTCTTCGCTTTGGCCGAAGCAGCGGCGGCGGATGATGTGCATGGCGGTGATTGTGCTGATGGCGGTCGAGCCGACGAGTATGAACATGACGACGATCTGGTAGCGGATCGCGATGAGCGGGTCAGTACCGGCGAGTACCTGGCCGGACATCATGCCGGGGATGAAAACAAGGTCGACGCCCACAATGGCGTTGATCGAGGGAATCAAGCCTGCCGTGTGGATGAAAGAAACGTGGGCGTCGAAAAAACGATTATCCGTAACGATTCAGAGACGATTCTTGCCGAGCATGATCAACAGTTCATTGCCGTCCGTCATGATGACAAACAGGCTGTCGCTGCCGCGAACCGTCACCGTTTTTACTCCCTTGAGGCCCCGCAGATACTCGGCGGTTTTGGCCGTTGCAGCGCTTCGATTACCATCAGAAGCCGAAAGGTATTCGGCGAACTTCGCGTCTGCCTTCTCGATCAAAACTTCGGGAGTCAACGGCGTTTCCGCACGAGCTTCAACGCCCGCGCCCGGTTCGGTATTGGCGCATGCCGCAGTCATCGACAGAAACACTCCAATCAACACAGGAAACATTCTTTTCATAGATCACCTCATCGAAATAAAGAGCGGAGACGCTTGCTGGCCGCCTCCGCTCGTGTTACATGTCGTAAATCCGAATCCTGCCAATTACTTCAAAAGCGTAACACTGCCACTGTCGGGAAGCCGATCCGTGGTGCTCATGTCATAGAGCCAAACCTTGGCGGTAGTAGCAGCGCCAAAAGAGGTGTCCCACGGAATGCTGAAACTGTAATCGTTACCGCTCTTGCTGACGGTTCCGGTATAGACCTTGTTGTTGTACAACCCTGGCATAGTCTGTTTGTACACTTCAACATTGTTTCCGTGACATCTCACCAGAACTTCAGCCGCCGCAGTACCAGCGGTATCTACATAGAAAAAGAACTCGTCAAAGACCGGTGCACTGTAAAAGGAAACCGTGGCATAGAGTCTGCTTCCGCTCGATACCAGCCGGAGCAGCTTGAAGTCGCGTGCATCGGCCACCGGAGCTTCATTGGGATCCGCTTTCCAGACCGCAAGCTGGCATGCGCCCTTGTTGCTCGGGAAGGCAACCAGTTCCGGAGGACGACATCCGGTGGCGTACACGGCGTCAACCGCCTCGGAAACGGATTTCTGCTCGGTTGCCATTTTCTGGAAAAAGAGGTCTGTGCCGTTGTCTCCGCAATTGAAGGAAACCGATTCGTTCCAGCCAAGCCATACCGAAGCGCCGTGATTGGTCGTCCAGGTAGGCATGCCGGGCAGAGCGCCGGGGTCTGCGCCGTGGCAGCTCTCAAGGAAGAAAATCGAGGAAGGAAACGCCTTGTCAGTCCAGTATGTGGAGCTGAATGAGCCGGTTATGACATAGCCGAATTGCGTCGCTCCGGCCGCATGGTTGTAGGCGCTGGCGCGAATCGTGCCCGTATAGCCGCTGTTGGCTGGCGGGTAGCTGCTGTACCAGGGCCTGACGAGGAAGCCGAAATCACCACCCAGATCGCCACCGTGACCGCGCATCACCACAACGCCGTATTCACCATTGTCGATCAGCGCAGCATTTGCCAGACTGGCAGAGTTGTTCAGGCGCGACGTCACGGTGTAGCCGAGCGCTTCCAGGTCTGACTTGACCTGCTGCGAAATCTTCGGTGCAACGACATTGGCATCGTCCTCCAGACAATCGAAAATCAGGGCGTTTTTGCTCGTTGGCGCGCAGGGCATCAGCAATAAAACCGGGACATCGATCTTTCCGATAGCAGGGTTGATCTGCTGCACCGCAGGTTTTACCGCCTGAATTGGCACCTGTACCGGCATAACCTGATCAGCGGAACCGATACTATCTTCCCCGAGGAACATCAGCAGTTCGTTGCCATCCTTGAACCGCACCATGAGGTTGTTCCCCTTAAGCTCTTGCACCGTCTGCACTTCCGGCTGAGTCAGCAAAAACGCCTTCTGCTGGCTGACTGCCGTTGGTAACAGAACCTTTCGAACCTTGACGAGTTGATTCAGATCGGTATGTACCTTGCTGGCGAGCTGGGTAATCCTCGCCTCATCGGCACCCCACACCGTGCCCGCTGACATGAACAGCAGACCAGCCATCGTCAAGCACTTCCTGGTAAAATTCATAGAGCCCTCCATTGGTTTTAGATTGAGCCTTCTGTCAACATCCACAAAGGCGCACGCTCGATCAAAAAACGAGTATACGCCCGAGCAAACCGGAACAGAAGATTTGGATCGATTGACACTCGAGATTCGGTTTCTGCATCCCCTCCTTTGATATTTACACAGGTTTAAAAAATTAAGCAAATGAATCGCTATTGCTTCATTTGCCTGATTCATCTCCGTGATTGGCCTTTCAGGAGTACCAAAGACACCGCCGATCAGCTAAAAAAGCAATATTATTTCTATACGCCGTTAAAAAGAACCGAGCTTCTCGAAACATCCATCACAGCATAACGCCGCAACAGTAATGTTCCTCTTGTGCATTGTTAAAATATAAAATAAAGAGCATTTAAGCACCGTCATCAATCAAGATAATTCAATCATTGCGTAATTATTGAGGCTTCTTTTATCACATATTTTCAGTTTTACAGGAACTCGGAATGTTTGGTCTGTCAGGCTGAAATTCTGAATATTATCTATATGCTCGATACTATGGAGTCTCTGAACGGATCGTTTGTTGAGAAACATCCAGAGCTTGTGTTAAAGGGAAATAAACGTTTGAGAAGCGTTGAAAGTGCCGATTGATGCATCGGCAATCCTGAATAGCTTTGATGCGAACGGGAGGCGCGGTACTCACTCCGGCGACACCAGCAGCTCTTCGCTTTGGCCAAAGCATCGGCGGCGGATGATGCGCATGACGATGATCGAGCTGATGGCGGTCGAGCCGACGAGCATGAACATGACGACGATCTGGTAGCGGATGGCGATGAGCGGGTCGGTACCGGCGAGAATCTGGCCGGACATCATGCCGGGGATGAAAACGAGGCCGACGCCCATCATGGCGTTGATCGAGGGAATCATGCCCGCCTTGACCGCGCCTTTGAAAATCTCCGCGCTGGCCTCCCTGTAGTTCGCGCCGAGGCAGAGCTTCATCTCGACTACGTCACGCTGCTGACGCATTTGCGAGAAGAGCCGCTCGATGGAGATGGCGAGCGCCGACATCGAGTTGCCGATCACCATCCCTGCCGTCGGGATGAAGTAACGCGGCTCCCACCAGGGATGCACGCCGATCACGAGCCACGAGACGAAGAGCGCCGTGAGGAAGTAGCTTGAGAGCATCGTCAGGAAGGTCGGCACTTCGTAGGGAATCTGCTTCTCCTTCACCCGCCCGCGGATGATGAATACTGCCGAAAAGACCATCACGACAAAAATGCCGAGCGTCAGCCAGAGGTTCTGCGCACCGAAGATGAAGGTCAGCGCGTAGCCCATCAGAAAGAGCTGCGAGACCGTGCGGATCGTGCCAATCGTAATATCTTTATTCAGCCCGAGCCGCTGGACAAGTGACGTAATCTGCGCGATGAGGATGAAGAGAAGCGCCAGGAGAAGCTGCGGAATCGAGATTTCGATGATCTGGTTCATGCGCATTCGAGCTTTCCGTTACGGAAGGTACAGCTTCGCGCCTGCGGCACGGCAGGCTGGTATTCGCTGTGCGTGACGATGACGAGCGTTTTGCCCTCTTCGGTGTTGAGCCGCTCGATGATCGAAAAGAGCATCGCGGCGCTGTCGGAGTCGAGCGCCGAGGTCGGCTCGTCGAGCAGCAGCATGTCCGGTTCGTTGAGGATGGCTCGCATGATCGAAAGGCGCTGCTTTTGCCCCACCGAGAGCTTGAGCGCAGACTGGTCGAGACTCACGCCGTGCAGATAAAAAGCGTCGAGCATCCGCTCCAGCGTCGCGTCGTCTGGCGCGGCTTTGTGCTGTCCAAGGGCGAAGGTGAAGGGCAAAAGCAGGTTGTCGCGCACGGTAGCGTCGGTCATCTGCGGAATCTGCTGCACGTAAGTGATCTTCGAGCGCAACTCCGGTGGCGGAATCTCCGCGACGTTTTTGCTCTTGAAGAGAATCTCGCCCGAGCGCGGCACGTTCAACCGGCAGATGAGGCGCAGCAGGGTCGATTTGCCGCTGCCCGACGCGCCTTTGACGACGACGCACTCCCCTTTCCGGACGTCGAGATCGAGATGCTCGAACACCGGCCTGGAGCCTTTGTCATATCCGAAAGAGAGGTCTCGGATTTCAAGCAGCGGCTGCATAAGCGATGTAGGTCGCAGTGGATGTCTTAAAAAATAATCCAATCACTAAAAAGTCGAGCCTTTATTCAATTGTCATCCTGAACGCAATGAAGAATCCAGTTTTCTGAGAATTGCAATAAGCGACTATTCCGTAATGTTTTATAAGATTTAATTTGGATTCTTCACCCGACTTCTTAGGACTCAGAATGACAGACAAAAATGAAAACAAATACTTTAAATACACTTTTAAGCCGGTCTCTGACAAAGTCTGCTCTTCGAGAATCCAGGCAATCCACGACGCGATCTCTGCATCAGCGCCGGTGTAGCTGATGAAGAAATCCTTCTTTGCTTTATCCGCAGCATCCATGAGATTGACAGAATTTGGTTGCGCATACAGACTCACACTTTTCTGAAGATAGCCATCGGCGCAAAAATTACAGAAGAAAGTGGACTTTGTGGACGGAGGGAATGTGCTGGGCGAAACCTTCCGATGGCAGCTCAGCCGTCGTTCTGTTTGTCGCTGAGAGAGACCAGATACCGGTGAGTGTAGAGTTTGTCGATCTTCGAGAGTTCGCGCATCAGCTCGAAGGAGACGGCCGAAATGCCGTAGTGCTGCCGAATTCTGCCAATCATCGAAAGCCACAACTGCGTCGTCATCTCGGCATCAGCCAGCGCGCGGTGATACTTGCCGACCTGCTCGATGCCCACGTGAGAAACCAGCGTCTGGAGCTTGTGGTTCGGAGCATCCTGATAGATGCGTCTTGAAACAAGCAGCGAGCAGCAACAGTCGCCCTCGTAGACCCGGCTCGTGCGTTTCAGCTCGAAATCGAGAAAGCGGCGGTCGAACGCCGCATTGTGCGCGACGATATTATATCCCTCGATGAAGGCGGCAAACTCGGCCATCACCTCTTCGCAACGCGGCTGACCTTTGAGCATGTCGTTGGTAATGCCGGTATAACGCTCGATAAACGAACTGATCCGAAAGCCGGGATTCATCAGCCGCTGGAATCGCCCGGCAATCTCGCCGCGCTCCACGAGCACCGCCCCGATCTCGATCGCCCGATCTCCATGCTCCGGCGAGAGACCCGTCGTCTCGAAATCCAGTACAACCACCGTATCCGCCGCATACCCCTGCATTGAACTCATACGTTTGACATTTCAACTGCAACAGATCGGCTCTTGAAAGCCCTCCTCTGCAATCGCTGACTGAAACTGCATATTGACTCCGGCGACAATAAATCGCAAAAGCCACCCCTGAAAAAGATTGGGCTAAAGCCCTTATATATTATGTTTTATCCGCATACCCCGGACTTAAGTCCGGGGCAATTGTTAAGAGTTATAATTGCTGAAATAATTAAGACAATGTCGCCAAAAACGCCGGAGACAACAAACCAGATTCTGTGGCGATCCCGCATCCAACCAACGGATCAGCCCCTTCATTATCCATTATCAATTGTCAATTATCCATTATCAACTCGTACCTCAATAATATCCTCCCAGCTTGTGGTGTAATACGGGGAGAGCTTTTCCTGGCGCTGCTTCCAGCCAGTGCGGGTGTCGGCGGCGATGCGCAGCGTGCCCTGCCCGTAGCGGGAGTTGACGGCGTCAAGCGCCTGCATGAGCTTCGACGAGGTCTCCTGCACTTGCAGTGGTTCGGGATCGAAAAGCGATGTCTGGCGCGGTTCATCGCCACTGACGGGTGCGAGGCCGCCGAGGATCACTCCGGCTTTTTTGTAGGGCAGACCGGTCCGGAAGAGGTCGCCGAGCACGCTCTCGGCGGCGCGGACGATGGCGAGCGTGTCCTGCGTGGCGACGGGCAGCGAGGCCGTGCGGGTGCCGTAGTAGCGCAGATGCTTCTCTTCGAATGGACTGGTGCAGATGAACACCGTGACAAGCGCGGCCAGTTCCCCTTCACCACGAAGCTTGAGGGCGCACCTGGTGGCGAAGTGCGCCACCGCCTGGCCGAGGGCAGCTTCCTCCGTGACGGCAGTGCCGAACGAGCGCGAGGTACAGATGCTCTGCTTTGGCGGGCGCACCAGTTCGAGCGGCAGGCAGGAGTTGCCGTTCAGCTCCGCCTGCACCCGCGCGCCGGTGATGTGCAGGTGGCGGCGCACCCACGCGGGTGGCGCATCGGCCAGGTCGAGCGCCGTCTTCACGCCGTTGAGGTTCAGGAGCTCCGTGTGCCGCCGCCCGATGCCCCACACGTCGCCCACCTCCATCGACGCCATCACCCGCCGGGCCGCCTCCCGGTCGGGCAGAATGCAGACCCCTTCATACACCGGTTTTTTCTTGGCCATCCGGTTTGCGAGCTTGGCAAGCGTCTTGGTCGGCGCGAGGCCGATGCTGACCGGAATGCCGGTATCGCGCCGGACTATACGTCGTATAGATCGCGCATACTCTTCGAGGCCGATCCGCTCGAAGCCGGTCAAGTCGAGGAACGCCTCGTCGATCGAGTAGACCTCCATCGACGGCGCAAGCGCGGCGAGTGTGTTCATCACCCGCGACGACATGTCGCCGTAGAGCGCGAAGTTGGCCGAATAGAGCACAACCTGGTGCTCTTCGAGCGTCTTGCGGAACTTGAATGCCGGGCCGCCCATCGGCAGGCCGAGCGCCTTGGCCTCGTTAGAGCGGGCGATAAAGCAACCGTCGTTGTTGGAAAGCACCACCACCGGCCGCCCATTCAGCCCCGGATTGAACACCCGCTCACAGGAGACATAGAAGTTATTGCAGTCAACCAGAGCGAACATGATGGTGGTTGTTTACAAGGAGAGCAAGAAGTTCAGGGACAAAAAGGACGACAGGGATGCAAAGGACAAAGACAGAATACCGGACACCGCCAATTCCACATTATCAATTATCCATTATCAATTGTCCATTATCAATTCATCTTGCCTTGTGGATCACGTAGGTCACGATGCCCCAAATCTGGAATTCGCTCTCTTCGCCGATGCGGATGGGCTTGAACTCTCTGTTGGCGGGCACGAGGCAGAGGCCGTCCGCGTCTTTGGAGATGCGTTTGACGGTGAATTCGCCGTCGAGGAAGCAGACTGCGATGTCGCCATCTTTGGGTTCGAGCGACTTGTCGATGACGAGAATGTCTCCCTCCTCGATGCCCGCCTCGATCATCGAGGAGCCTTTGACGCGCCCGTAGAAGGTGGCGTTCGGATGCTTCACCAGGGCGCGGTTCAAATCGAGCTTGAGTTCGAGATGGTCTTCGGCGGGCGATGGGAATCCTGCCGACAGCAGGGTCGGAGCCATCGGCAGCTCAAGCTCCGTCGTCAGGTCAGCCGTATAGAAATCGATACGGGGCGTGTTGCAGATTCGGGTCAGTTTCATGGTCTGGTGCGTTCGGGCGATTCATGCTTTCGCGGAAAGATAGGAAAAACAGCGCTGAACAACCGCATGAAACCGGTTGCATGACCTCCGCGCTTTTTGTATGCTTCATAGAGAAGCGACATGAAAATCATCACGATCATGTGCGGACGATTCGGATTTTTCGAGCTGAGCTACTTCATAGAACAGCTCCGGCAGCTCGAACTGCCATTCGACGAAGCGCCGGGCTTCGGCTACCGGCAGAGCTGGAACATCGCGCCCGGCAGCGAGGTAGTGGCGCTCTTCGGCGATCATGGCCGCTACAGGCTCGGCATGGCTCGCTGGGGGCTGATTCCGCACTGGTCTAAGGAGATGCCGAAAAACCGCCCGATCAACGCCCGCGCCGAGAGCCTCGCCGTCAAGCCCTTCTTCCGCCACATGCTCAACCGGCGGCACTGCATTATCCCGGCCAGCGGCTTCTACGAGTGGAAACCCGCCGAACAGAAGCGCAAGGAGTCGTGGTACATCCATCGCAAGGATCGCCACCCGATGGCTCTTGCCGGATTGTGGGACGAATGGCAAGCGCCCGGCCCGCCGTCGCCGCCGCTCTGCACCTGCACGATCATCACCACCGGCGCGAATACCGAGATGAAGCCGGTGCACGACCGGATGCCGGTCATCCTTGAAGAATCCGAGTGGGCCGCCTGGCTGGACTCCTCGAACCGCGATGCCCTGCAACTCCTCGATCCAGCCGATGAAAAGGTGCTCGACCTCTACCCCGTCTCGACCAGAGTAAACAATCCCCGCAACGACACCCCGGATTGCATCGCGCGGCTCGAAGACACGGGTTGAACGATTGCCGAAAGCCGGTCATTCGTCATCCGGTTTTATTAATACGATTTCGGCTTATCACCGTTTTTCTGTCATAAAAAATCGTCATTATATAACTGGATGATTATGGATCGATTATTATATTCCCCGTTAATCATGATCCGATTCATCAATAAAAAAACGACTCGAACCACCATGAAGTCCACTGCCGGGATTTTTCTTGTCAGCCTCCTTTTCCTCGGCGCCTGCGCCCAGCAGCCAGCGCCACAACCTGAGGCTCCGCAACCGGAAACGACCGCCCATCAGGAATCAGGCGAAAACGAAGGAAGTTCTGCCGCAACGAGAGGCTCGGAGGACACCAACCTGACCGATACCGAAGTTGCCGCCGGTGAAGAGATCTATGAAACGAACTGCGCTGGTTGCCATGACAGCGGCACTGGCGGCGCTCCGAGACCGGGCAACAAGGATGACTGGAAGACGCTTATCGATCAGCCCATCGAAGCGCTGACGAAACGCTCGATCGAAGGCTTTGACGGCAAGAAAGGCACCATGCCGCCAAAGGGTGGCAATGACGCCCTCACCGAAAGGGAGATTACCAACGCGGTCAAATACATGGTCTTCAAGACCCGATAATCTTCGATAGCTGAACGAGTCGGGGGCGATTAGTTACTTGCCCCCGCTGCATCGGGATGTTGCAGATACCTGTCGGCGAGGGAGAAATCTCGCCAATATGTTACGGCACGCGGTGGATCAGCGCCGATCCGTGCTGCACCGTTCGCGCGTAATGCACCGCCGGTTTGCCGAAAAGCATCGCGTAGCCGAAGAGGTGGTCGTCGGGAATACCGAGGCTCCGGCGAATCTCGGGCAGCATCTCGTCGATGGCCCAGGCAGCGATGCCGTTCCAGAGCGTGCCGACGCCGCTCGCCTGCGCGTACAGCTCGAAGCAAGTGAGCGCGATCATGCAATCCTCCTTCGGCGACGAAAGGCTATTCGGTGCCGACGCAATCAGCAGATGCGGCGCATCCCGGAATATGAGATCGACGCGGAGTTTCTCCCATACCTTTACGAACTTCGCGTAATAGGCTTTCGATGCCGGTAACGCGCCTTCCCTGTCGAGACGAATCAGCCCCTCCATCACCTCGTCGCGCAGTCGGGCGACTTTGGCGTGGTCATCGAGCACGGTGAAGCGCACCTGGCGCGAATTCACGCCGGTCGGCGCGTGCCAGGCGACGTCGAGCAGCTTCTGCATCAGCGCGGGATCGAGACTCTCCGGCTTGTAACGCCGCACCGAGCGCCGCCCTTTGATAAGCGTTTCGAGCTGCAAGGGATCGGGAAAGCCACCCTTGAGCGGCAAACTCTCCTCCGGCTTGAAACCAAGAATCGAAATCGCCCCCACCGGACAGATGGCGAGGCAATGCTCGCACTTGAGGCAGGCAGGCTCCTTTTCAGGTGCGATGTTCGGAAACCCCTCGCCGTCCATCACGATGATGCGCGATGGACAATCCTTCGAGCAACTGCCGCACTGCGTGCACTTTTCCCTGTCAACCCTGAAATCGATCATATCACCTTCTTTTTGTTGCTGTTATCCTTTTTACGACAAGAGCCGGAAAAGCTCGAACCGGGTTTTAAAAATCACAATAATCGAAGTTTTGTGAAAACGATTTTTTTCTTACCTTAGGTGCACATTGGTGAAGTGGCCGAGTGGCTAGGCAGAGGTCTGCAAAACCTCGTACAGCGGTTCGAATCCGCTCTTCACCTCCACCCTCCCAAAAACCCCTGTAAAGTCAGGGGTTTTCTGTTTGTGCTCCGCCGGACGCAAAGGCGCTCTTTCTTCCGATAACACCCCTTTGCTGTCCATGCTGATGCGAAGGGTCGGATGCTTCATGAGCGCCTTGATAAATACGTCACTGGTAAACTGTGAACCCTTCTCACTGTTGAAGATTTCCGGAATGCCGTAGTTTCGGAACGCCTCCTCCAGACAATCCACGCAAAAACGGCTCTCCATCGAGTTTGACAGCCGTCATGCGAGAACCTTGCGCGAGTATCAGTCGATGATGGCCACCAGATACATAACCCTTGCGGCAGCGGGCACCAGGTGATGTCGATCGACCAAACCTGCTTGGGGCGCGTCACCTTCATGCCGCGCAACAGATACGGATAAATCTTGTGCTGCGGATGCGGCTTGCTGGTGTTCGGGCCGGGGGCCATGACCGCCAGTCCCAGCTTTCGCATCAGCCGCCAGACGCGCTTGCGATTGATCCTGTATCCGAGACCGCGAAGGTAATGCTTGATTTTACGGCTTCCATAGAGCGGATGCCTGGTGTATTCCTTGTCGATCAGCTCCCGAAGTTTCAACTCTTCAGCGTCTGGCGTACTGCTGGCAGGTGTGACGTAAGATGTCGAGCGACTGGTTCCGGTCAGTACGCACTGGGTCGCAATCGGCAGGGGATCGTTTGCGTCGATCCACGCTTTTCGCGCTTTCAAAGACAAATTGCCGACTTTTTTTACCAGTCCAGCTCAATCTTGAGTCGTCCGATTTTCCAAATAGAGCTTTTCAAGAACAGCCGCCGGATCAAGCGGCCTGACACCTTTCTTGATCTCGAAGAGGCTCGCAGCCTGCACCTGCAGCTCTTTCTTTCACTTGCCGACCTGAACCGGGTGCACGACGAATTCGCTGGCGATGTCGTTCAGGGTTTTTATGCCGTGAACTGCCTCAAGCGCCACCTTGGCCATGAAGTCACTGCTGAAACTCTTGCGTTTCCTGGTGCTCATTGACTTGCTCCTTTTTTGAGCAAGTTACCAACTTAAACTACTGTCCAAAATCCGGGGTACACTTCACATTGACAACTATCAACTATCCATTATCAATTACCCTCGCTTTTCCTGAACAGTGCGTCACGGAAAAAGAAAACAGCGGTCACGGCGAGCACCAGCATGGCGACTGACCAGATGAGGATCGAAAAATTCGCGCCGCCCTGATACATCCACCATGCGCCGAACAGGAAAAAGACGATGGAGGCTCCGATGCTGATCGCCTTTTCGGGCAAGTTTTTGCCAAGCATCCGGCCAACAATCACGGCCAGGCCATCTGAAATCACCATGCCGACGGTCGAGCCAAGCCAGACCGGAATGAAAGGATGGTTCGTTGCGAGGCTGATGGTTGAAAGCATGGTCTTGTCGCCAAGCTCGGCCATGAAAAAGGTGGTGAAAACCAGCCAGAAGGGATTGACGCCGGTTTTGCACTCCCCCGCCTCATCGTCGTCGAGGCTGTCGCCGCGCAGCGTCCAGAAGCCGAAGATGATGAACGAGATGCCCGCAATGAAGGCGACCCAGTCACCCGGCAGAAGACCACCGAGCAACCATCCGATGCCCGCCGAAAAGACATGCACGGCAAGCGTCGCCCAGAAAATACCCCACAAGACGACGCGCGTGTTGTAGCAGGTTGCAAGCGTCAGCGCCACGAGCTGGGTTTTGTCGCCCAGCTCGGCGAGGAAAATCATGACGAGTGAGAGCCAGAATGCATCCATGAAAGATCGGGATTACTGATTGCCGGTTACTGTTGCGCGGCAGAAAATATCCCAAAAAAATGCAATCTCCTACACCCTTAACGCGGCATCATCCCTGCGCGGTCTTCACCAGCTTCGCCGTATCGATGCCCTTCAGGCGCAACTGGTCGAGCAACTGCCGGCAGAGGGCGTCGTCCATATAGGGCGTTCTCGACAGCACCCAGCAGCGCGAGCCGCCCGGAGCCGAAACCAGCGCCCACGAGTAGTCCTCCGCCAGCCCGATGACCCAGTAATCGCCCTTGATGATCCCGAAAAAGGTGACGATCAGCTTGGCGTTGCCGCTCCCATCCACCGGTACGGCGGTCGCCCGGATCGACGCCTCACGTCCGTTCCTCCGGCAGGAGTTGCGCACCATCACGCGACCTTTGGCGGCGTCGAGGGTATACTCGGCTTTCGTGTTGGCGCACCCGCGTTGCTGTTTGCCGGGAATGGCGGCAATTTCATACCAGGTGCCGCAGTATCTCAGTACATCGACCAGCGGAACGGTGCCCGGCCCGCCGACATGGAAATACTTCCGAAAAAGTTTTTTAAACATGGCTCAAGCATTGACTGGTTTTATCAAAAAAGTGCCTACCTCTATGAAACCAGCGCAGGCAACGGCAAAGTTTCACGCACTCAACATCGCCATGATCGTAACGCAATGAATTGATTGTTTTTGTCGTTGTTTTTCAATAGCATTCAAAGAAGAAAGAACTTCTAACTCTCGTTGTTATCATGCCATCTATCCGAATCGCGAAGCCGACAGATATTGAATCATGCTCCCGATTGCTTGGCATTCTTTTCAGCCAGGAGCACGAATTTACGCCAGACCAGCAAAAACAGGAGGCCGGTCTCGGCATGATCATCGCTGATCCATCGATTGGTACGATTTTCGTGTGCGAGGAGGAGGGTCAGATCATTGGCATGGTCTCGGCGCTGAATCTGGTGAGCACGGCAATCGGTAAAAAAGTACTTTTTCTCGAAGACATGATCATCGATCCCGCCTGGCGCGGCAAGGGAATCGGTGCGATTCTGATCGAGCACGTCTGCCGCTGGGCGCGCGAGGAGGGCTATGGCCGTGCGACGCTGCTCACCGACGGCGACAACATTCCGGCGCAGCACTTTTACGAGGCGCACGGTTTTATACGCTCGACGATGGTGGCGTTCCGGAAACGGCTGTAAACTGAAGGGAGAAGACCTGTGAACGTCAAAGAAAGCGAACCGTCACAAAGCGACAGTCAAGCCTGGATGTGCGTCGAGTGCGGCTACATTTACGATCCCGCCGAGGGCGATCTCGACACGAACATCCGCCCCGGCATTCCGTTCGACAAGCTCCCGGCGGACTGGAACTGCCCGGTCTGCAATCACCCGAGGCACCAGTTCACGCCATTCATTTCACAACTCTGAACAACACAAATCAAGCATCAGTATCATGGAACAGTGGAAGTGCACAATCTGCGGATACATCTACAACCCCGAAACCGGCGATGACGAAGGCGACATTCCGCCCGGAACACCATTCGCCGCTCTACCCGACACCTGGATATGCCCCGTCTGCGGCGTGGGTAAGGAGGAGTTCACAAAGGCGTGATTGAATGTTGTCGCGTCATGACTGTTACCGAAATCAGAACGATTTTATTGTATCGAGTCAAGATTGACGGCGGCTGGATTTCGTAAGGGCGATCGGCCGGTCGCTCCTACAATAGGGCAATCAGATCAATGTTGTCTGTCAGCAGATTCAATAATTCAATTTCGATGCTGATCGGGCGAGTTCATTACCCCTCTCAATCAGAATTTTTATCTGCCGACAGATTTTGCAGGGGCGGACCTGCGTGTCCGCCCTTTCGCATTACCAAACGTTGACATCGGTATCATCCACTCATATAATATCTCCGAAAAGCATCGTTCGATCTTGCAGGGAGCAATCCCCCCATGGTTGCCGTTCTCCAATATTGACCTGACGAAAATCCTGCCTGATCACCAATAACCAGTGTGCGTCATTCGAGAGGCTGTCTCAAAAGAATATGATCAATTCATGTGTGCTTGATTTTTCATGTCATTCTGAGTCCGACAAAGTCGGGCGAAGAATCCGGAGAACTCTCGTAACGTCTAATAAATTATCAACTTAATGATAATCTCCTGAAACTGGATTCTTCACTTTGTTCAGAATGACAAAAAGGCTGAGTTCTGAGAAACTGGTTGATAAACGACTTTTGACACAACCCCCTACAGAATGTTCTGGATGAAAAATCATAGAATAATTGAACCAATTATCTCCCTTCACTCCATCTTGTTTTCCAGCGACTGGCTGGTGGCGATGGCGGCGGCTTTTCTGGCGGGATAGAGGCTTACGAGCAGGGTGAAAAGGATGGCAGCTACTCCGGCGGCGATAAAATCGCCGGTTTTCATGCTGACGGGATAGGCGGAGATGATGAAGGCGCTTTTTGACGGGAGCTGGACGATGCCGTAAAGCTCCTGCGCTTTGCAGATGATCCAGGCGATGAGCGAACCGAGCGCCGTGCCAGCAAGACCGGTCAGTCCGCCCTCGACGATGAAAATGGTCATGAATTGCGGCCGTTCGAGGCCGAGACAGCGCAGGTAGAACAGCTCATGGCGCTTGTCGATGACCGTCATGGCGAGCGATCCGGCGAGGCTCAACAGGGCGACGAGGATCACCAGCATCAGCACCGAGAAGCTCGCCCACTTTTCGAGCTGCATTACGGCAAACATGTCCCTGTGCCGCTCCCCCAGCGTCACCACGCGCAGCTCCCCTTCCAGCCGGTTCGCCGCAATCCATTGCCGCACTTGCCCTTCGAGCGCCTCGTCGCTGACTCCGGCACGCCCCCTGACGTCGATGCCCGAATAGCGTCCACGCCCGAAAAGCAGGATGCTTTGGGCCATCTCGACCGGCGCGAGCACATAGCGGTCGTCGAACACCTTTTGCAGCGAAAAGGCGCTCTCGACTCGTGCGTCGCTCATCGACAGCACCGGCATAAGTTCCGGTTGCGAAAGCGCTTGCAGCCCCGCCGAAATCAACTCCGGGCTGAAGAGCCGTACCGGCTGATCCGGGTAGAGCCGGAGCCGTTCGGCAAGCAGGCTGCCCGCCGAGATGCCTCCAGCAGAGAAATACGCTTGCTTGCGCGACGTACTTTTCATCAGATGGCGTTGCGCCTCGCCGGTCACTCCCCTGACCATGATCAGCTCGCTCTTGCCCGACGCGGTCATGATCGCCTGCCCCTCGACGAAGGGTTGCGCCGTTTCGACGCCATTGAGCCGGACGATGGCCGCGAGCAGCGAGTCGCTCACCACGAGCGAGCGCCCCTGCGCAGGCACGATCTGCACCGGACTTTCGATGGCCACGAAGAGGTCGCGGGCCAGCTTCTGGAAGCCGTTCAGCACGCTCATCACCACAAGCAGCGTCGAAACGCCGACGACGATGCCAGCAAGGCTGATGCCCGAGATGATGTTGATCACCCGGAAGCGCTTCCGCGCGAAACTGTAGCGCCCGGCAATCCATATCCCCGCTTTCATCGTTTTCTCCTCACGTGGTCAGTGCGGTTGCGGGCCGGAGCGAGGCGGCAACGCGCGATGGAATGAAAGCGAAGAGCAGCGTCAGGAGCGCCACGCCCGCCGACACTGCAAGGTATTGCAACGGATCAATTTCGAGCGGCACGTGGCGAATGAAGTAACTTTTTTCCGGCAACGTAATCAGGTGAAAGCGTAATTCGAAGAGCGACAGGCCAAGCGCGAAGAGGTTGCCGAGACCGATGCCGACCAGCGCAATCATGAACGCCTGCCCCATAAAGACCATGCTTACGGCGCTAGGTTCGAGGCCAAGCGCGGAGAGCATCCCGATTTCCTTCGTTTTTTCGATGATCAGCACGAGCAGCGTCGAGACGATGTTGAACACCGCCACAACCGTGATGGTGATGATGAGCAGCGGCATGATATTCTTCTGGAGTTTCAGCCACTCGAAGAGGTTGGAGTAGCGCTCGTAAACCGTGTATGAGTAAAAGGGATAGCCGAGCCGCGACGTGATGGTTTCCGAAATCGCGCTCAGTTGGCGCATGTCGGTAACGTTGGCCTCGTAGCCCGAGATCATGCCGGGATGGTAGAGTTGTTGAAGCCGTGTAATATCGGCGAAGACGACGATGTCGTCGAAGCCTTCGGTAAGGCCGGTGTCGTAGATGCCCGCGACTTGCGCCACATGCAGGTCGAGGCTCGACAGCAGCTCCACGACGCTCTCTTGGCCGGTGATGGCGGACGCGCCGTTTTTGCCCGCGATGCCGACGATCATCAACCGGTCGCCCGGCTTGACGCCGAGATTCTCGGCCAGCGTCTTGCCAACGAGGATCGGCAGCGGCCCGTCCGCCGACGCCGGAGCCGCTTCGAGCAACGCCGGGCCGTTCTGCAGAAAGCGCGAACTCACGCGCGGGTCGATCCCCTGAATCATCGCCGGTGCGATGTTGCCGCCCGCAGAGCCGCTCCCGGCGCGGCTTCGGAGCATCACGTTCATTTCAAGAAACGGCGACACGGTTGCAACGCCCGGCACGCCGGTCAGCGTCTGGAGGTCGCGGCGGGTTACGGCAAAGAGCCGCTCGTCCGGCTGGCGCACCTGAAGATGCGAAGTGAATCGAATGAGCTTGCCCTCGATGACCGACGCGAATCCGTTGACGATGGACAAGGTCAGAATCAGCGCCGCCGTCCCCACGGCAATGCCAATCACCGACGCCAGCACGATAAAAGTCGGCTTCGACAGCGACCGGGGCTTGAAGGCAAACCGCCTGGCAATGTACAATTCAGCTTTCACGGATCGGTCAATGGCGCATGGATAGTGAGTCGTGGTTCAATGGGAGGACGCGCCTCCCTTTCTCTAATGGTGGGAAAGATAAGAATTTCCGTGGTTTTGGGGGAGGATTATATACGATCCTTCCAATAGTCAGGATTCCTGTGAAGATTCACAATCGCGACAATCAGGATTTCCTGTTGTCGAATTTGGTAGATAATGCCATAAGGAAAACGGCGAATTTTACATAATCTTGTTCGTTTAGAACAGGGATGCCATGCTTCAGGAAATTGACCGATCCGGTATAAAGCATTCAGAACTTCGGTCAGAAAAGCATCACCAAGACCGTCAAGCTCTTAATTGTAGTACTGGATCGCCTCATCCAGCTCGACTTGTACAATTTCGAGAAATCTGATCTTCATCGTACTCATCTGTACTTCTGAAGAAGCATTTCCAGGAGTCTGTAAGAACAACTGTGTAAACGGTCAGAGTTTCCTATCATGAAGAAAGGAGTAAAACGATGACCAAAAAGAAAGAGAAAATTCAAGACATCCAGGGCGAGCTGGTCAAGCAACTGCTGCAAC
>JAAXXD010000146.1 GCA_013334655.1 Chlorobaculum sp.
ACGGCGGTCTGGATGGTCATGTGCAGGGAACCGGCGATGCGGGCACCCGCAAGCGGCCTCTGGCCTTCGTATTTTTTGCGCGTAGCCATCAGGCCCGGCATCTCTTTTTCAGCGATTTCAATCTCTTTGCGGCCCCACTCGGCGAGCGTTATATCGGCCACCTTGTATTGGAGCACTGCGGCTTCAGTTGTCATGATCTCTGTTGGTTTTGTGTCAGTTGGTTCGGAATAGGGAAAAGCCCCTGCAAAACGAGTTCGCAGAGGCTTTTGAAGGAATATTGGATCAGAGGCCGAAAGCGGCTTTCAGCTCACCGACTTTCTCGGTCTTCTCCCACGGGAAGATGTCGCGACCGAAGTGGCCGTAAGCGGCGGAGTCGCGGTAGCACCAGCCGTGCGGACGGTCGAGGTTGAAGCGACGGATGATGGCCAGCGGGCGAAGATCGAAGATCGCCTCGGCTTTCTCCTGAATCTCGGCGTCGGACAGACCGTGCTTGCCGGTGCCGTGGGTGTTGATGTAGATCGAAACCGGACGGGCCACGCCGATGGCGTACGAAACCTGCACGGTGCACTTGTCGGCCAGGTCGGCGGCCACGATGTTCTTGGCGACGTGGCGGGCGGCGTACGCGGCGCTGCGGTCGACCTTCGACGGATCTTTGCCGGAGAACGCACCACCGCCGTGCGGAGCTGCGCCGCCGTAGGTGTCGACGATGATCTTGCGGCCAGTCAAGCCGGTATCGCCGTGTGGGCCACCGATTTCAAAGCGGCCGGTCGGGTTGATGTGGAACTTGGTGTTTTCGTCGAGCAGCGAGGCCGGGATGACCTTGCGGACGACGTTCTCGATCACCTCTTTCTGGATGAGCGCCTGGAACTCGGCTTCGCTCATGCCAGCCGGTTCGGGATCGTGCTGGGTGGAGACGACCACGGCGTCAACGCGGGCAACCTTCTCGTCAACATATTCGAGCGTGACCTGGCTCTTGGCGTCGGGGCGGAGGTAGGTCATGATCTGGCCAGCCTTGCGGATGTCTGCCAGAACCTTCACGAGCTGCTGGGCGAACTGGATGGCGGCAGGCATCAGCTCAGGGGTCTCGGTGCAGGCGTAACCGAACATCATGCCCTGGTCGCCGGCGCCAACGCGGTCGAACTCGTCGGCGATCTCTTCCTTGCGGTCAACGCCACGGTTGATGTCGGGCGACTGAGCGTGCAGGGCGGAGAGAATGCCGCAGGAGTTTGCGTCGAACATGTATTCACCCTTGGTGTAACCGATCTCGGTGATGGTCTTGCGGGCGACAGTCTGAACGTCCACGATGCCTTTGGTGGTGACTTCACCGCCGACGATCACCTGTCCGGTGGTCACGAAGGTTTCGCAGGCGACGCGGGAGTTGGGATCCTGCTTGATGAACTCGTCGAGAATCGCATCGGAGATCTGGTCGGCTACCTTGTCCGGGTGGCCTTCGGAAACGGATTCGGAGGTAAAGAAGTACCGGGTTTGTGACATGGGTTCCCTTTCGGTT
>JAAXXD010000112.1 GCA_013334655.1 Chlorobaculum sp.
CAAGTCCGGCGAGGGACGCCTCATGGGCTTCGGCCACCGCGTCTACAAAAATTACGATCCGCGCGCCAGAATCATCAAGAAGATCGCCTTCGACGTGTTCGAGGAGACGGGACGCAATCCGCTGCTCAACATTGCCATCGAACTGGAACGGATCGCGCTCGAAGACGATTACTTCGTCCAGCGCAAGCTCTATCCGAACGTCGATTTCTACTCCGGCCTTATCTACCAGGCAATGGGCTTTCCGACCGACATGTTTCCGGTGCTCTTCGCCATCGGGCGCGTTCCCGGCTGGCTTGCCCAGTGGATCGAGCATGTCAAGGATCCGGAACAGAAAATCGCCAGACCGCGCCAGATCTATCTCGGCGAGGGGTGTCGCGATTACGTGCCGCTCGACAAGCGTCCCAGAAAAGGCGATGACGAGGAGAAGTTCGGCATCTGCCGCCTCTGAGCCGGAGTTGCTGCACGGAAAAAGTATTTAGTTTAATTTATTGGATTTACGATATGTCAGTCACGAAAGAAAATGTCGCCTACATTGCCGAGCTTGCCCGTCTGAAGTTCACCGACGCCGAGCAGGAAAAGATGACCAGCGAACTGAACATGATTCTGCACTACATCGAAAAGCTCAACGAGGTCGATACCGAGGGAGTCGCGCCGCTGAGCAGCATTCACGACCAGATCAACGTGCTGCGCGATGATGTCGAGCATACGCCGCTCACGAACGAAGAGGCGCTGAGAAACGCGCCCGACAAGCAGGATCGCTTTTTCAAGGTGCCGAAAGTTATCGGCTGAACCCGCCCGCGATGTGCCCGATCAGCCAGAAGGGCGACGCCGTCTGCCTCTCCGTGCGCGTGCAGCCCCGCTCGTCGAAAAGCGGGGTTGCGGGCATGTATGGCGAGCAGATCAAGATTTGCCTCAAATCCGCGCCGGTCGATAACGCGGCCAACAAGGAGTGCTGCGAGTTGCTCGCCAAGGCGCTCGGCGTGCCGCGCTCAAGCGTGTCGGTCATGAACGGCGCAAGCTCCCGCAGCAAGGTGCTGAAGGTCGAAGGGGTGACGCCCGCCGCCGTGCGCGAAGCGCTCGCTGGATCGCTCGGCAAACCGGAGGGAGGCGCGTGAGAACGGTCGTCCAGCGGGTGCGCGAGGCGAGCGTCTCCATCGGCGGCGCGGTGCACAGCTCCATCGGCGCGGGGCTGCTCGTCCTCGCCGGAATCTCGCGAACTGACACGCCAGACGACCTCGCCTGGATGAGCCGCAAAATTCCGAACCTGCGGATCTTTGAGGACGCCGAGGGAAAAATGAACCGCTCGCTCCGCGACATGGGCGGCGAGCTGCTCGTCGTCTCGCAATTCACGCTCTACGCTGACGTCAGCCGCGGCAACCGCCCCGGCTTCTCCGAATCCGCGCCGCCGGAGGTAGCCCGTGAGCTGTTCGACCGCTTTGTCGAATCGCTCCGCCGCGAGGTTGATTGTCCCGTACAGACCGGCGTTTTCGGAGCGGACATGCAGGTCGCGCTCGTCAACGACGGCCCGGTCACTATCATTCTCGAATCACCGAAAAAATTATGAACGCCGTCATCGTCATTCCCGCCCGTCTCAGTTCCAGCCGTCTGAAAGAGAAAATGCTGGCCGATCTCGAAGGCGAGCCGCTGATCTTGCGCACCTGGCAGCAGGCGACGAAGTCGCGCCTGGCGAGCCGCGTCGTGGTGGCGACCGACAGCGAGCGTATCTTCGCGGTGCTCCGCGAGGCTGGAGCCGAGGTGGTGATGACCTCGCCCGACCTCGCCTGCGGTACCGACCGCATCGCCGAGGCTGCCGAACAGGTGGGCGGCGACGTGTTCGTCAACCTCCAGGGCGACGAACCGCTGATCGATCCCGCGACCATCGATCTCGCCATCGCGCCCTTCTTCGAGGATGGCCCGCTGCCCGACTGCACCACGCTCGTCTTTCCGCTCGGGCCGGACGAACGGCACATCATCGACGACCCGCACGTCGTCAAAGCGGTGCTCGACACTCGCGGCCACGCGCTTTACTTCTCGCGCTGCCCGATACCCTACCGCCGCGAAACCCTGCCCGACACGAAATACTACCGCCACATCGGCCTCTACGCCTTCCGAGCCGACGTCCTCAAAGCCTTCGTTTCACTCCCCCCCTCGATGCTCGAACGCGCCGAATCCCTCGAACAACTCCGCCTCCTCGAAAACGGCTACCGCATCCGCTGCATCGAAACAACGACGGACACGCCGGGCGTGAACACGGAGGATGAGCTGGAAGAGGTGCGGAGGTTGTACAGGGAAAGGTTTGGAGGGTGATTTGGCGCGAGGTAGGTTTTTGATCTAAAGCATCAACTGGGGTAGCGTTGTGAAAATGGGCGTTGTAATCCAGGTAAATGCTTTCCCCAATGGTCAAGAACTTGATTGTTATAGGTATTGCCGGTTTTTGAAATTCTTGGAATTATTTGACTGAATTCAATTCCTTCTTTTGGGTTGTGTTGTGTCTCGATTTTTTTATCGAGGATTAATTCAGCTTCAGCTTCAGAGTGGTTCATTATGGAAATGAACCACTCAAATTCGCCAATATCACAAAAAAATATATTATTTGTGTTGATTAAACTGTTTTTTTGCTGTTCTACAGCCAGTGGTCTAAGGACTCCGTCAGATATGTATAGAGTATCATAATGAACAAGAATCTTTATCGTTTTGCGGTGGCTATCTGGATAGTCATATTCTGTTTTGTCAAGTTGGAGTATTCCTTCAGATAAACGCTCCTTAGTGTATTTTTTAATATTATTAATATCAGGATATAATTGTTTTATCAGCATGCCTGCAATGGCTGACTTTAGCTCAATAATGATTCGATAATTTTTTGTAAAAATAAACCAATCTGCTCGTTTTTCCGTTTTTGATTCTGATATTCTATAGTGTTGGTTGTTTTTTAATTGTGATAAGAGCATTTTTTCAAAATATGCTTCAAATAAATCACCAAAATATTTTACAAAGCTCTGCGAGTTATTATCGCGAAAGTGATCGCGGATTACCCATAATGGTCCATCAGCCATTTTTTTAGCCAACATATATGCATCAGGTACAATTAATCTGTTGTGCGAAGTGCGAACTATTGGCTTTATGTGAAAATGATTTTCTGCGAGTTTCGATTGTCGGTAATCTTTATAGTCTGCGGAGTAAAATTGAATGACGCGATTTATGTTTGCAATAGTAAAGGCTGGGTGGATATGAGTGATCGATTTATTTAAAATGATTGCGGTGAAGTCGCTGGAGTCAGAGTTGTAGGCATATAAAGCAAATAAGATAGCTCTGAGTTCGGACAAGGAAATTCCTAAGTCTTTATTTTGATAGGAAATCTCGTCGAGACAGAACTTTGAATTGATTTCCTTAGGTATCTCTTGGATGATTTCAATTTGCCGATTGAACTCTTCTCTTATGCGATATATTTCTTGATATATAAATTGTTTTTGGCTAAGTCCGATTCCTAATTTTATTAAAAAATCGCTTGTCTGAAGTCCTTTGTACTCGGCATCAGACTTGAATTCGTCATATTTTATATATTCATTGCATAAGTTGATTATGTCATAAAAAGAAGGTTGCTTGTTGCCAAAATCATTTGTCGCCTGAATTGCGTGATATGCAAGATCAGAAAGGTGGAACGCAGATAGTTTGAACTCATTTTTCCACTGAAACGCACCTTTTTCTCTAATAATATCAATTGGTTGTATGGCTTGGTTGTTCGCCATCATTTGCCGTGTAATATTCCCAATGCTAACAAGAAGAGAATCGAGCTTATATCTTCTGAGGTGGCGATGCAAATCTGAGGGTGAGTCCATAGTAAATTACTTTTTTTTGACTTTTGCAGGTCAATCAGATATTTATCAGGCATTACTATTGTTGACGACTCTTGCCTCTCGCCGTCCGTCGTGGAACGTGAGCGCGATCTCTGCGCCAGCTTCGAGCGACGCGGCTGAGGTGATGTAGCGGTCGTTTTGCGTTACCAGCGCGAAGCCGCGTTTCAATACTCGCTGGGTGTCGAGCATTTCGAGGCGGTCGGCTGCCTTGTCGAGATGCTGCTCGCGGTCGCGGAGTTTTTCGGCGATGGCTCGCTTCATCTCCTTTTCCATCAGCGCCAGCCGCTCCTCGAACTGGGCGAGCATCTGCACCGGGCGGTTGAAGGCGTAGCTGCTCACGATGGAGTCCAGCTGGAGTTGCGCTCCTGAAATCATGCCTTCCATGAGAATCGATTGCCGCTGCATCAGTCCGTCGATGAGCCTTAGCAGCTCCTCGCGGTCGGGGGTGGCGCGTTCGGCGGCGATGGAGGGCGTGCCTGCGCGGAGGTCGGCGACCATGTCAGCCACCGAGAGGTCGGTTTCGTGGCCGATGGCGCTGATGACGGGGATTTTCGAGTGGTAGATCGCCTCGGCTACCGCTTCATCGTTGAAGGCTTGCAGGTCTTCGGACGAGCCGCCGCCTCGCGCCACGATTAGCACGTCGGCCTGGTGCGCCGGATTCGGCGGCGCGTTGAAGTAGTCGAGCG
>JAAXXD010000113.1 GCA_013334655.1 Chlorobaculum sp.
CGCTGGGCGATCACGTTCACCAGGTCGGCTTTGGTGGTTGTCTGTCCCATGGTAGTGTGTGCTTGGGTGTTAAATGTTTACCGATATTGTTGATTAATACCAAAGGCGGATAGCGACGATTACAAGAAAAACGGCGAACAGGCGTCTCAACAGATCGCTTGAGAGTTCAATGGCGATACGAGCGCCGAAAAAAGCTCCGGCGAAAAGCCCGAGCGCGATGACGAGGCCGAACCACATATGCTCGGTCGTGATCTTGCCGGAGTGATAATATTCATAAACCCCGAGCAGCCCTACCGGGAGCAGGAGCGCCATGAGCGAGGTTGCGCTCGCGCTCTGCTGGCTCATGCCGAAAAAGAAGACCAGCGCCGGTACGATGATCACTCCGCCACCGACGCCGAACATGCCGGACAAGAGTCCCGCCGCAAGTCCCGTGAAGAGCAGAATGAGATACTGCATGTTCGGTTTTAAAAAATGTTGAGTTGTTAGCGTCACTTATGCCGGAGAGCCTGCGATGGCTCCATTCGACTTGATGATCGTCTCGATTTCATCCGCATCGAGCGACTCCTTTTCAATCAGCCGTGCGGACATCTCGTGCAGAATCCGCATATGGGCCGTGAGAATCTTGCGTGCGTTGTCCATGCACTCGGTGATGATTCGCCGCACCTCGACATCGATTTGCAAAGCGGTATCCTCGCTGTACTCCCTTACGTGCGAATAGTCCTTGCCGAGAAACACCTCCTTGTGGCCGTCTCCGTAATTGATAGGCCCAAGCTTTTCGCTCATGCCCCAGTTTCTCACCATCTTGCGGGCGATCTCGGTCGCCTTCTCGATGTCGTTGGCCGCGCCGGTGCTCACCTCGTCGAAGACCAGCTCTTCAGCCGCGCGGCCTCCGAGCGCGTAGGTGATCATGGCGATCAGGTACTCGCGGTTCTGCGTATAGCGATCTTCGAGCGGCAGATAGGCGGTCATGCCGAGGCTGCGGCCTCTCGGGATGATCGTCACCTTGTGGATCGGGTCGGAGCCGCTGGTGAACTTCGATACGATCACATGGCCCGCCTCGTGATAGGCGGTGAGCTTTTTCTGATCGGGCGAGATGAACATGCTCCTGCGCTCCGGCCCCATGAGCACCTTGTCCCGCGCCTCCTCGAAATTCGCGACGGTGATCTCCGTCTGCTCTTTTCGCGCCGCGAGAAGCGCCGCTTCGTTAACCAGATTGGCCAGATCCGCGCCTGAAAATCCGGGCGTGCTTCTTGCGATGCTCGGCAGTTCGACTTCTGCGGAAAGTGGCGTATTGCGGGTATGAATCTTCAGGATCGCCTCGCGTCCGCGAATGTCGGGCTTGTCGATGACCACCTGCCGGTCGAACCTTCCGGGACGCAAAAGCGCCGTATCGAGCACGTCGGGGCGGTTGGTGGCGGCGATGAGAATGACGTTGTCCTTGGTGGTGAATCCATCCATCTCCACGAGGAGCTGGTTCAGCGTCTGCTCGCGCTCGTCGTGCCCGCCGCCGAGACCCGCGCCACGGCTGCGGCCCACGGCGTCGATCTCATCGACAAAGACGATGCAGGGCGAGTTTTTCTTGGCGGTGTCGAACAGATCGCGCACCCTTGCCGCGCCGACGCCGACGAACATCTCGACGAAATCCGCGCCTGAAATGGAGAAGAAGGGCACCTTCGCCTCGCCCGCAATCGCCTTTGCAAGCAGCGTCTTACCGGTGCCGGGAGGGCCGAGCAGCAGCACCCCTTTGGGAATCTTGCCGCCGATTTTCTGGAATTTCTCGGGACTCATGAGAAACTCAACGGTCTCCTTCAGCTCTTCGACCGCCTCATCGACGCCAGCCACGTCGTTGAAGGTGACCTTCACGTCGAACTCGCTGACGAGCTTGGCGCGGCTCTTGCCGAAGCTGAAAATGTTTTTCGATGCACCGTTCTGCATCGACATGCGCCTGAAGATGAAAAAGTAGGCGAAGCCGAACAGAATCCACGGCAGCGCCAGTATAAGAATATTGGAGAGTTCGTCGCTGCTCTGCACGATCTTGAGCTGAACGCCGCTCGTCGCCAGACTGTCGGCCTGGGCACGGTCGAAGCCAGGAATACGCACCATAAAGCGGTCGGTGCGCACGGTGGAGCCGTTGGTCAGGTGCAGGTCGCTGGCGCTCTTGAGCTTGCCGGTCAAGAGCGCGGAGCGATCCTGGCTGGTTTTGACGGTCACTTCAGCGAGCGAGTTGCCGGTGACGAACGTGCGGAACTCGTTATATGAAATTTCCGGCGAGATGTCCTGGGAGAAAAAGCGCTGAAAAACGAACAGGCCAAGCACAGCCAGCATCAGGAAAAGGATGAATTTGGGAAACCCCGCTTCCCTTCCATCTTTTCCGGGAAAGCGCTCATCCTGATCCGGGCCTTTGTCTGGCGGCATGAAACGGTTGCCGGGCCGGGTTTTCGGAGGCTTGTCGGTGCTTTTATTTGACTGCATCGGCTGCTGTTCGGGTGATGCAAGATAACTTACGGCATAATAAGTAATTAAAAGTAAAACTTCAGCAGAAACCAAAAAGTTTTCAAAAAGCTTTTCCAGGAAGCTTTTTCAGGCTTTATTTTCTTGTAAAATCCACGGATATGGTATGCGGAGCCAGCTTTTCATTCTTTTCTCTTCAGATTGCCAAATGGAGCGAGATTTTTTTTAAATTCCATGCGTCTCGAAGGCGCTGTTGGCTTGTCACGAATCCAGAGTAACCAGATCGCGCGCTGAGCATACCATCTGTTGTCATCACTAAATATTGATCTTTCGTACTATGGCCGGTCAAAAGGTTAGAACACGATTTGCCCCATCTCCCACGGGATATCTCCACGTCGGCGGTCTTCGCACCGCACTGTACAACTATCTCTTCGCCAAGAGAATGAACGGGGATTTCGTCATCAGGATCGAAGACACCGACCAGAGCCGCAGGGTCGAGGATGCCGAGAAGAACCTCATCAGCACCCTTGAATGGGCTGGTATCATCCCCGATGAAAGCCCGATGCACGGCGGCAATTACGGCCCGTACGTGCAGTCGCAGCGCCTGTCGATCTACCGTGACTACTGCACCCGCCTGCTCGAAGACAAAAATGCCTACTACTGCTTCTCGACCTCCGAGGAGCTCGAAGAGAACCGCCAGCTTCAGCTCAAGCAGGGGCTTCAGCCCAAGTACAACCGCAAGTGGCTGCCCGAGGAGATGGGCGGCAGTATGCCGGAGTCGGAGATCAAGAAAAAGCTCGCTGAGGGTGGCCCCTACGTGGTGCGAATGAAGGTGCCGGATTACGTTTCGGTCTGGTTCGAGGATATGATTCGCGGCCCGATCGAGTTCGATTCCGCCACCATCGACGACCAGGTGCTCATGAAGTCCGACGGCTTCCCGACCTACCACTTCGCCAGCGTCATCGACGACCACCTGATGGAGTTCACCCACATCATCCGCGGCGAGGAGTGGCTCCCTTCGATGCCGAAGCATCTCTTGCTCTATGAATTCTTTGGCTGGGATCCGCCGAAGTTCGCGCACCTGCCGCTTCTGCTCAACCCCGACCGCTCCAAGCTCAGCAAGCGCCAGGGCGACGTGGCCGTCGAGGATTACATGCGCAAAGGCTACAGCAACGAGGCGATTGTCAACTTCGTCGCGCTGCTCGGCTGGAACGAAGGCGAAGGCAGCGAGCAGGAGGTGTTCAGCATGGATGAGCTGATCTCGAAGTTCTCGCTCGAACGTGTGGGCAAAGCCGGAGCCGTTTTCAACGTCGAAAAGCTCTCGTGGCTGGAGAAGCAGTATATCAAAACCCGCCCGGTCGAAATGATCGTGGGCAACATCAAGCCGGTGCTTCAGGCGAAGCTGGCCGAATTCTCGCCCGAGATGTCGGTCGAGCGCATCAGCTCCGACGATTACCTCGCCAAAGTGGTCGAACTGATGCGCGAGCGCGTCAACTTCGAGCACGAGTTCGTGACCTTCAGCAGCTACTTCTTTTTCGAGCCGGAGAGCTACGAAGAGGAGGCCGTGGCCAAGCGCTGGACTGCCGATGTGCCGGCGCTTATCCAGGAGTTCATGGAGGTGCTCGAATCGAACGACGATTTCACCGCCGAAAACATCGAAGCACAGCTCAAGGCGTTCGTGGCCCCGAAGGGCTTGAAGCCTGCCGTCCTGATCCATCCGCTCAGGATCGCCGCCTCCGGCGTCAGCTTCGGCCCGAGCCTCTACCACATGCTCGAAGTGCTCGGCAAGGAAACGGTGCTCCGCCGCATCCGCCGCGCCATCGAGCGTATCGAAGTGCCCGTGGCGTGATCGTGCAACTGCGGGGCATTTCTGTGTGCCCCGCAGTAAAAAAAGTTTTTTTCTGTTTTGAGTTAAAAGGTGAATTGCTATATTCACCTCACCCAATTGGACAGATAGCTCAGTTGGTAGAGCAAAGGACTGAAAATCCTTGTGTCGGGGGTTCGACTCCCTCT
>JAAXXD010000114.1 GCA_013334655.1 Chlorobaculum sp.
TCGCTGGCAAAGGCGTGGTTTCGGTCGCTCATGGCTTCGGGTCATGGGTTTCGGAACATATAGAATATAAGCAACGCACTCCGGTTGTTGCGTTCCGCCCTTCACCGGAACGCATCGAGCATCGCGCGGAACGCTTCGTCGCTGGCGGGCGGCTGGCGGAACAGCGGCGACTCCCCTGCTTCGACGAGCTCCTCGTAGGTTTCGCGTTTGTCGTTTCGATAGAAAATCCCGAGCGGGAATTTATCGCTCCGAAATGCCTGCTGCATGGCCATGAGGCGATCCGAGAGATCGTGTTCCTCAGGCAATTCGCAGGTGTGTTCCCGGAACCACTGCCAGGTGTTCAGCTTGTTGAAGACGACGCACGGCTGGAAAACATCGACCACCGCGCACCCTTTGAAGTGGATCGCTTCCGCGATGATAGCTCTGGTCTGCTCGATGTTGCCCGCGAACGCCCGGGCGACGAACGGAGCGTCGAGCGCAAGCGCCACGGCGAGAGGATTGAACGGTTCGAGCAGCACGCCGCCGACCTGCACGGGCGTTGTCATGCAGCGCCGCGAGGTCGGCGACGCCTGCCCCTTGGTGAGGCCGTAGATCATGTTGTCGTGCGCGATGATGGTGACGTCGAAATTACGCCGGATGGCGTGCAGAAAGTGGTTGCCCCCCTCGCCGTACAGGTCGCCATCCCCCGATTCGACCACCACCGTGAGGTTCCGGTTCGCGAGCTTGATGCCGAGCGCGGCGGGCAGGGCGCGGCCGTGCAAACCGTTGAACATGTTGACCTTCAGGTATTGCGGCGCTTTGGCGGCCTGGCCGATGCCCGAGACCATCACGAGATGCTCAGGCTCGATCCTCAACTCTTCCAATGCTCCCCGGACAGCTTTGAGCAACATGTGGTTGCCGCAGCCGGGGCACCACGCCACATCGGTGCTGGCGGGCATGGCGAAAGGTTCAAGTGGACTGTCCATGCGCGACCTCCGTGAGTTTTTCGAGAATTTCCTCGACGCTGAAGGGTTCTCCGGTGGCTTTCAGAATGCGTCGGGCAGCGACGATACCGGTCTCGCGATGCAGAAGATTGGCGAATTGCCCCTGCGCGTTGTTCTCGATGACGACGATTTTCTTGCGCCCGTCACCCAGCATACCGGCGCTCTCCGGCGCGAGCGGCCAGACCTGTGAATAATGAAGTCCGGCGACACAGCGGTCGTCGAGCCGTTCGAGCGCCTCTTCGAGCACGCCGCGATTCGATCCCCACGAGACGGCGATGATCTCTGCTTCGTTCGGTTCGCCGATCACGGTCGGGCGCAATGCCTCGCGCCGAAGCGCCTCAAGCCGCCGGAGCCGCTTCGCCACCATTAGCCGCCGCATCTCGAAGCTCTCGGTGATCAGGCCATCCTCATCATGCTCGTCAGAATCCACGCGCACGATCCCAGCGCCGAATCCCGGTACGCCGCGCGGACTCAGGCCATCCTCAGTAAAGGCATATCTTTTATACTCCTTGTCGGTTTCGACGATGTCGGGTTTCACCGAAAGGCGCTCGATGTCGTCGGCATTGATGGTCGAAACGGCGTCGAGCAGGTACTGGTCGCTCAGCACGACGACCGGAATCTGGTATCGCTGGGCCGTGTCGAAGGCTCGCTGCATCGTGTCGATGGCCTCGCCGAGCGTGCCGGGCGCGTAGATCGCCCTCGCGAATTCGCCGTGCCCGGCATGAAGCGCGAGGTCCAGGTCGCCCTGCTCCGTGCGGGTCGGCAGGCCGGTCGCCGGGCCGGGGCGCTGGCCGATGTGCACGACAATCGGCGTTTCGATCATTCCGGCAAGGCTCATCCCCTCCTGCATCAGGTCGAAGCCGCCGCCGGATGTGGTCACCATCGCCAGCGCGCCCGCGTAGGAAGCGCCGAGTCCGGCGTTGATCGCGGCGATTTCGTCCTCTGCCTGATCGACGACGATACCGAAATTTTTCGCTCTCGCCGCCAAAAAGATCAAAACGCCGGTGCCGGGCGACATGGGATAGGAGCAGATGAAGTTGCATCCGGCGGCGATGGCTCCGATGCCGAGCGCCGAGGTGCCGTCCATCATGAGCGAATCGCGCGGCTGTTCCGGCGATGGCTCCGGGAGCGTCGGCTTCCGGTCGGCGGACAACTGAACTCCGAACTCGTAGCCGAGTTGCGCCGCTTTGATATTATGCTCCACCACAGCCTCGCCTTTGCTCGCGAACTGCTCCCGCAGATACGCCGTACACCGTTCGAGCGGAATGCCGAGTACGGCAAGTACTACGCCAACTGCCGAAACATTGGAGTAAACCGCCCCGCCCGCCTCCGTCGCGAACCGGCTCAGCGGCGTGTCGATGCAGCGCCCGTCCCAATGCTCGCCAAACGTCTCCTTTTCGGCAAAGATGAGCGTGCGCTCGTGCAACCGCGCGTGGAGGCGCTCATATGCGTGGGGCGTCAGCGCCAGCAAAAGGTCGATGCGCGAAACACAGGCACGGCGCAGCTTTCCGGTCACGCGGATTTCCGTGCTGTTACTGCCGCCCCGGATGCGCGACATGTACTCCGTGCACGAAAAGAGATGGTGTCCGCTCTTTCTGAGCACGGGCAGCAGCAAGGAGGTGATCGTCTGGACGCCCTGTCCGGCGGCTCCCTCGAAAACCATCGAAAAATCGTCTGGATGCTCTTGCATGACGCGCCTCCCGCTTCGTCTGACAAACCTGCGTTGGTGGTTGATATTATAAAGTTATTTAAAACTCAATAACACAGCATTGAATGCTATGCGTTCCGCCTGGATGAACGAGCATTGCAGTAAATTCCAAACTTTTAATTATTGGCATATGACCAAAATATTCCTATATTAACGGCCTTACGTTTTCTAATGCCTTCGGGCATCAACCATTACCAGTGATCGGAAGTGAAAAAAGTACTGATTCTTGGCGGAGGCATTGCCGGTGTCGCGGCGGCTGTCTCGTTCTGCAAACGAGGCTTCGAGGTCGAGGTGGTCTCCGACCGGGAGTTTCTGTTCATCTACCCGATTGCCATCTGGATTCCGGTCGGCACGGAGCAGTTCAAGAACGTGGCTTTCCCGCTGGAGAAGCTTGCGCGGAAGCACGGATTTGCGTTGACGCTCGACAAAGTGACGGCCATCGACGCGAGCCGCGATTCGGTCACGCTTGAAAAAGCGGGCTCGCGCAGCGACTTCGATTTCCTCGTGATCGCCCTCGGGTCGGATAAAATGAAGCACGAAGGCATCGAGCACACGCTCTCGATCTGCGGAGCGCCGGAACACTCGATTCGCATCAAGGAGCGCATCGACGCCCTCGTCGAGTGTGGCCATGGCAAGATCGCCTTCGGCTTCGGCGGCAACCCGAAAGACCCGAGCGGCGTGCGCGGCGGCCCCGGCTTCGAGCTGTTTTTCAACCTGCACCACAAGCTCACGAAACTCGGCATCCGTGACAATTTCGAGATGACTTTCTTCGCCCCGATGGCGCAACCGGGCGCGAAAATGGGCCAGAAGGCGCTCGACATGATGGCTAAAATGTTCAAGATGAAGAACTTCAAGCAGCGCTACGGCAAGAAGATCACGCGCTTCGAGAAGGACGGCGTGGTGTTCGAGGATGGCAGCAAGCTCGAAAGCGATTTGACGATGTTCATACCTGCTGGATCGGGCCACAGCGTCGTCACGGCCTCCGACCTGCCGCTCAACGAGGCGGGCTTCGTGAAGATCGACGACTTCTGCCGCGTGGTCGGCGTGAACGGCTGGTACGCCGTCGGCGACTCGGCGGCGCTCGAAGGGCCGGAGTGGAAAGCCAAGCAGGGCCACATCGCGGAGTTCATGGCGGAGTGCGCGGCCAACAACTGC
The DNA here is from genome assembly GCA_013334655.1 of Chlorobaculum sp. Classification (GTDB taxonomy): domain Bacteria; phylum Bacteroidota; class Chlorobiia; order Chlorobiales; family Chlorobiaceae; genus Chlorobaculum. The sequence continues at coordinate 3,847 of JAAXXD010000114.1, forward strand.
CTCGCCGAACACTTCGGCAATCAGGAGCCGATGAAAGGCTACCAGGAGCACCTGAACGTTCTCTGCGTCATGGACACCGGCGACGGCGCAGGCTTCGTCTACCGCACCGGCCACAGCCAGATGTTCATCCCGCTACCGATAGTCGGCCACTGGCTGAAGAAAGCGTGGGGGTATTATTACAAGTTGTCGAAAATGAAATATATCCCGAGAATTCCGGGGATGTGAATTTGGACGCAGTCGGTGCATGTCATCGACCGAGTTGGTGACGTACTTGTGACCTGCCCCCATTAACAAGACCACTTACGCTTGGAAAATCTCGGCTTCTTTTCTGCGAAATTCTTCCGGGGTCAGGCCGCCTAAACCGCTGTGCGGTCTGACTGTTTGGTACTCCTCACGCCATTGCCAGATGACCTCCCGGGCGTGCACTTTCAATGTAAGCGTTGTCCTGCGGTGTGCCCTGACGGTTGAACACCAGCTTCACGTCGTTGAGACAAGCCCACGCATCCAGGTTTTTGCCGATGAATTCCGGCCCGTTATCGACCGTGATCGTCTTCGGCTTGCCATGCATCCACACCAGCCGATCCAA
>JAAXXD010000046.1 GCA_013334655.1 Chlorobaculum sp.
TCATGCTGATGTCACGCGACTGCCGGGTACGGATCATCCGTAGCGCCTGGGGCACAAAGGCGAAGGTGGTCAGGATGCCCGCAAGATAGCCGATGTATTCGCTTTCCATGATCAATTCCGGTCGTTGAGGCCGCCGCTTGAAACAATGCACAGGTAAAGATAAGAAATTATCGACTCACTGGCAGGAGGGAAGAGCGGATCACGACTTCGGCGGTACACAAGCAAAAAACGGGAGTCTGACTCCCGTTTTTTGCTGCTATGAAGCGTAAACCTTACTTGCTCTGGCTCACCATGTAAGCGACCGCATCGCCGACCTGCTGCGGAGTCAGCTTCGCATTGCCGCCTTTTGCAGGCATCTGGCCCTTGGCGCCTTTGTAGCCGGTGATCGAATTGGCGGTCATTTTGTCCATACCCTTGGCAATGTGAGAAGCCCATGCAGCTTTATCACCAACTTTGGGAGCACCCATCATGCCAGCTTTGTGGCACATAGCGCAGCTTGCATCATAGACGGCTTTGCCAGCGGCTGCATTGTAGTTGGCAGCGAAAGCGTTGCCGGAAAAGAGCAGGGCGGCACCGACGAGAGCGGCTGAAACGAAACGGGACATAGTATTTTTCTCCGTTGAGAGTTGTGGTTTTCGATGAATAATCGATGCAAAAAATAGTTACGTATTTGACCACCTAATATAAGAAATTATCGCTTCACCGGCAGGAGGCGGGATGAGGGACTCGGCGGTTCGGATGGCGCGAACAAAAAAAACGGGAGCATGGCCCCCGTTTTTTGCTGCTATGAAGCGTAAAGCTTACTTGCTCTTGCTGATCATGTAAGCCACGGCATCGCCGACCTGCTGATTGGTCAGTTTCACGTTGCCGCCTTTTGCAGGCATCATGCCTTTGGCGCCCTTGAAACCAGCGATCGACTTGGCGACCATGCCGTCCATGCCGGTAGCTTTGAAGCGAGCTGCCCATTCGGCTTTATCGCCGACTTTGGGAGCGCCCATCATGCCGCCTTTGTGGCAGGTTGCGCAGCTTGCGTTATAAACGCCAGCGCCAGCGGCGGCGTTGTAGGCAGCAAAAGCATTGCCGGAAACGAGCAAAGCAGCGCCGACGAGGGCAGCGGAAACGAAACGTGACATGTTTTTTTCTCCGTGACTATTGATATTGTATGTAGATGTGTGAATTACAATCAAGCCAAAACGATGCATAGTTTATCATTTTGGCCGCTGACCTCCAAATGATTTTGGTTCGCGCGTGTCTGCCATTCACGCAGCACCGACCACAACGTCCACCTTTTCCCCTGAAAAGCCGAAGGCCCGGCATTGCCGGGCCTTCGGCGAAAAAAAGCGTTCGCTTATTTCGAGATGCTCATCATGTATTTGGCGGCGTTGGTGAGCTGCTCGTCGGTCAGGGCGGTGTTGCCGCCTTTGGCAGGCATGCCGTTCAGGCCGTTGATCGTGTTTTTGATCACGGTCTCCTCGCCCTTCGCGATGCGCGGGCCCCAAGCGGCCTTGTCGCCCGGTTTCGGCGCGCCCATCATGCCAGCGTCGTGGCAGGCGTTGCAGCCGCCTTCGTAAACGGTCTTGCCAGCCGCAAGCGCCGGATCGGCCGGAGTCGCTGCCGGGGCCGGAGCGGCAGCGGGGGCAGGGGCTTCGGTCTTGGGCTGCTCAGCTTTTTCGGCCTTGTCGAGTTCTTTGGCTAATTCGGCCGGGGGTTTTTCCAGGCCGCATCCACCAAGCATAATGAGTCCGGTCACGAACAGTGGCAGAAAACGTTTCATGTCTCTCTCCTTGAAATTATCGGTGTTGTCGTTAGATATTTTCCTTTAAAAAAATCGAAACGGATTTTAATCATATTTCATCTCCTCTCAAAACGCTTTCAGGCGTTACGCATCGTTTCGAGCTGCTTCTGCAAGTCGTTTCGAGACAGACGGTAGAGATGGGTGTAAAAGAGGTTGAAAAAGAGTACCGCTGCGTTGATGCCCGGAGCCTCCAGACCTCGCCGGAGCGCGTTGCCGACGTTGAACACCTTGCGGGTGAGATCGGAATAGCTTTCGATGAACTCCGGCAGGGGGATGTTTTTCGGACGGTAGAGCATCTCCTGACCGAAGGTGTAGCGGAATGAGGTGATGTCGTCGGGATCGAAAAGCAGTCGCCCCTCCTCGCGCAGGCGGTCGAACACCTTCGTGCCGGGAATGGGCCGAAGCGTGTTGATGCCCGGCACGTCGAGCCGCGTGTCGGCGATGAAGTCAAGAATTGCGGACGGTGTGTCGAGCGTGTCGCCGTCGAGGCCGTAGATGAAGCTCCCGTAAAGACTTATGCCGCTACGGCGGATCGTGCGGATGTTGCCCGCAAGCTCCCCAGCGCGGTTCTGCGTCTTCTTGTGCGCGTTTCGGCTCGACGGCTCGATGCTCTCGATGCCCACCAAGAGGGCGCGGCATCCCGATCGGGCGAAAGTGTCGAGCAGCTCCGGCTGCTGGCCGAGAGCGGTGGTTGCCTGACCGAACCATTTGATGCCGAGCGGAATCAGTTGCCTGAACAGCTCTCGCGCGAAGAGCGGATCGCCGTTGATGGAGTCATCGACAAAGAAGAAGATGCGCTTGTCATCCTCACTGAATCGCCGGACTTCATCGACGATGTGTTCGATTTTGCGCTGCCGAAGCACTCGCCCGTTCAGCACGTGGACGTTGCAGAAGTCGCACTGATAGGGGCAGCCGCGTCCGGTCTGGATCAGATTTGTGGTGAAGTAGCGGTTTTTTTTCAGGAAGTCGCGGCTGACCGGGCGGTGAAGCTGCAAATCCGGCAAATTGTCCGCGCGGTACTCGGCCTTGAGCGCCCCCGCGACGAGGTCTTCGAGCGCATCGCGCCAGAGGTCGTCCGCCTCGCCATGCACGAGGCAATCGGCGTGGCTCCGGCATGAATCTGGAAACATCGTGACATGCGGGCCACCGAGCACCACCTTAACACCACGGCGGCGCAGTTCGTCGGCCAGCGCGAACGCCTTCGAGGCCATGCCGGTCTGTACGCTGATGCCGACCAGGTTCCACTCGCGTTCGAAGGGAAACTCCTCGAACCGGAGATCGCAGAGTGTCTGCTCGACGCCATCGACTTCTATCGAGGCAAGTATCATCAAGGCGAGCGGCGGAATGGCGAACTGCGTGCGCTTGATGAGGTTACGGACGCCAGTGTCGAGCCATCGCTTCAGTACGGAGGGTTCGCTGTCGCCGTAGAGCGATCGAGCGCCATCGACGCCGCTGTCGGAGGGGAGAAAGACCAGGGCGACCTGCTTGTTCCGCGCCATGAGGCTCACCAGTCCGGCTGGTTGCGCTCCGAGGGCTTCGATGGCAGCGGCTTGAAATATCTGCGCATCTGGCGGGCCTCCTCCTGTCGGGCGTTTTCGAGGATCAGCCGCGAGACCGCGCCGCCGCCATCCTGGCCATTGCCGTCAGGAGCGCCGCCGCCATGAGGCGCTGGAGCTGGTGGCGGAGGCTGATGGCGCTGGATGGCCCGCAAGACGATTTCGTAGTTGATTCTCGCGTCGGTGTTCTGCGGATTGTCGAGCAGTGCGCGGCGGTAGCAGGCAAGCGCCCGGTTGAGCAGCTCCTCCTGAACTGCGCCCTTGCGGCTGGCGAAAGCCTCCATCGCCAGAGCGTTGCCCTGGTTGTAACCCGCGGTTTTGTTGAGATCGGCGTCGCCGGGCGGAAGGGTCGCGAATTTCTCCGCCGCGCGCCGGTAGTGCTTCATGCCATACTCGGCACAGGCGAGATTGAAGGAGGCCTCGCATCGCAGGTAACCCGCCGGGTAGCGGTCGAGCAACCGCTGGTACTGTCGGGCGGCTGCCGAGCGCTGACCGGCCTGGGTCTGGCTGTACGCTTCCCGGAACAGGTTATACTGATCGAGGTTCGACTTGACCGCATCGACGGAAAAGAGAGCGATCAGTAAAAACAGTGCACGTTGCATGGCGGCTTTTTCTGCAATATAGTCAACCGAACCCGGCCAGTCGGCAAAACCGGAACCTACTCGCCGAGAAACGCCCGCTGGACGGCGCTGACTCCGGCTCCGGTCTCGAACGGAATATTCATCATCGAAAGCGAGCGTTCGAGGCCGCCGACGAGGGTCAGCATGTCGAGTTCGTCGTAATAGCCAAGATGCGAAATGCGGAAAATCTTTCCGGCAAAGCGATCCTGACCGGCGGCGACGGTGATGCCGTTTTTGATCTTCAGGGTGTGGTTGAACGGCTTCCACTCCGCCCCTGCCGGCAGCCAGACCGCCGTCACGGCGAAAGAGGGCGAGCTGCTGAACAGCTTCATGCCGAGCGCCTGGCAACCGATGCGGCAGGCTCCGGCCAGCGCTTCGTGGCGTTTCCACACATTCTCTATCCCCTCGGAGCGCAGCATCTGCAGCGCTTCGTCGAGGCCGATGATGAGCGACACCGCGGGCGTGAAGGGCGTGTCGTTGCCTGTATGCGCCTTCAGCGCCTTGCGCAGGCTCAGATAGTACTGCGTCTGATGCTTGTGGTTGTGGATGATGTCCTGCGCGCGCTCCGAAATAGCCACCAGCGCCAGGCCAGGCGGCATCATGAGTCCCTTCTGCGAGCCGGTGATGCAAATGTCGGCGCCCCAATCGTCGAAGTGGAATTCGTGCGCCCCGATCGCGGTGATGCCATCGACGAGAATCAGGGCGTCGGACTTCTCGCGGATCGCCGCACAAAGCGCCTTCACGTCGGAGGCCGTGCCGGTGGAGGTCTCCGAATGGGTGATGCAGACGCCGAGAGCGTCGGGATGCTCGTCGAGCAGCTCGCCGATGCGCTCCGGCGAAACCGCCGTGCCCCACTCGACCATCTCCTCGACGCAGTTGCCCGTGTAGATTCGTACCAGCTCGCCCCACCGTTCGCCGAACTTGCCGCTGTTGATCGTGATCACCTTGTCCCCCTGCCGGAAGAGGCTCGACACGGCTGCCTCCATGCCGCCGGTGCCGGAACAGGTCATGACCACCACCGGCTGGGTCGTTCTGAACAGATACTTCAGATCGTCATGCACCCGCTCCAGAATATCCATGAATTCAGGATTCCTGTGATGGATGATCGGCGCGGCCATGCGAAGCATGACATTTTCCGGAACCGGCGTCGGCCCAGGGGTGAAGAGTCGTTTTTTCATGAACCAGGCTGCCTGAAAGGCGTCTTTTTGATTGATGGTGAAAACCGTCACCACGAAGCAGCTGAAGTCAGCGTTTCAGCGGTCGATGATCGATTTAAGACAGGGGGGCAATATAAGCATTTCAAGGTAGCTGTAAAGGGGCGGGAGAGCGACTGAATGATGAGTTTCGTTCAGTATGCGGAAAGTCTCACGGCGGGATCAAAAAAAAACCGGAAACAGTGATTGCTTCCGGTTCTGACTGGTGTTGATTTTCAGCTCGCTTCAGAACTGGTATCTGAGGCCAAGCATGATGTTGTTGCAAGCCAGCTTCCCGTCACCTAACCCATGAGTATCGAAGGTACTCGGTTTCAGGTAGCGGTATCCAAGGTCCAGAGTGGTTCTTTCTGCGATTTTGAAGCCCACCCCGGCACCGAGCTGCCAGGCGAAAACATCTTCATCGTCAGATGTCCACGACATATTGATATGGGCCATGCCGAGACCACCCATGATGTAGGGTCTGATATCCGAGTCATTGCCGAAATCATAGTAGGCGTTGGCCATGACGGTCAGAAGGGAGATGTCTTCATCGACGTCGCTTAAATCGTGCTTCTGATAACCTAACGCTCCTTCGAGCCTGGCCGAGCCGAAATTGTAGCCGATAGCTCCAGTAAGCGCCAGACCGGATTTCATGTCGAACTTGCAGTCATTTGCGGTGTCAGCGGTATCCTGATTTTGATCAGAATGTGACTGCGGAGCCGGAGCCGAAGGAGGTGGTGTAGAGCCGCCGCATCCGCCATGCCCGCCGTGCTCGCCGCACCCGCCATCCTGATCGTCTTCTGTATCAGATGGGCAAAAGTCAGTCGTGAATGATCCAGGTATTCCAATGCCGATCGCGCCGCTAATGTAAGGGCCTCCGCTCCTGGCTTTTTTCACCGGAGGAGGAGCTGGCTTTTCCATCGGCGGGGGTGGAGGAGTATAGGTAGTGGGTTCCGGGGGTGGCATTTCCGTGCCATTAGCCCAAGCAGTACCGCTCACGCCCGCAAGGAGCGCTACGGCGACCATCACCATTTTCGATGTCTGTTTCATGACCATTCAATTTAAGTTAACCGTCTAAAAAAAGACCTCTTACAGCACTCAGTCAGCCTCGTCGCCACCGTCTCGAACCGTGACCGGCCTTAGAATGAAATAAAATAAGAGGTCTTTTATTTATAAAGTTCCCTAAAAGAATAATCACGAATCTATGCGATCTCGATAGCGTTTATCGGGAATGGCGGCAGAAAAGGGAAAATATATGATAAGATATTGTTAGATAAAGAGATGCGACGCAAGTGCTCATGTCGGAACGTCTGCCCCGCTAAGGGTCAGTTCTTCGAATGCATCACGTAGCGACCCCCGATCGATACGGCAAGAGCGTGCTCCCGCGCCCTTGAACATCTGGCGTAATCTTCGTACATATGATGGTAAGCCTCGCCGTCGGGCTTATGTATTGCCCCTTCCGGGACGGCGCGAATGGATGACTGAGTCAGATCGCCGATGTGAATGATTGCTCTTGCAAGTGAATCGATAGGCAAGCCGGTTTAGTGAACGCTTGAAAATCCATCGTTGAGTGCTTATGGCCAAAATCGAGTTTCCGAGTCAACTGAAGGCATTGCTGGAGGATAGCGACCTTCAGGCTCCAATTCGCGCTCTTGCTGATCGCGTTGGTGAAATCCTTGCGGGCAGCGTGTTGCCTTTCTTCCCGGATTATACCGATCACGGGGTTGAGCACGTCAACCGCGTGTTGAAATCTGAGGTTGAACTGGTTCCGAAAGAGGTCTGGGAGCGCAGTAAAAGAGATTCCGATCCGCGTTTGCTGTGCGATGCGGACGCGGCGGTACTCATCGGCGCAACGTTGCTGCATGATATTGCGATGCATCTTCATCCGAAAGGATTTCTCGAACTGGTCGGGAAGGATTCGAGGTTTCAGCCGCTGCCCTGGTTTTGCGAATGTCACGAGGGGCCGGCTGCGGATGTTGCCTGGCATGAGTTGTGGGCGGAGTATGTGCGCGAGGCGCGGCGATTCAGTGATCGCGATTTGACGAACATTATCGGCGAGGAGTCGGCGCGGCTCTGGAAGTTTCAGAAGTTGCCGGACGATACCGGACAGTGGGAGAGAAATCATTGTCTGATCGTTGGCGAGTTTATCCGACGCCATCATGCACGACTCGCGCATGAGATCGCGATGTACGGTTTTCCGGGATTGCCGGTCGGCTCAGGCGAAGGGGAGTTTCCTGCAATGGGTGCGAAAGGCCTTCAACTGATGCATTTGGCCGATTTGATTGGACTGACGGCGCGGTCACACGGTCTATCGCTTCGGGTGTGCATGGCGTATCTGGATGCGCACTATCCAGGGAATCTGAGGCCAATGGACGCGGCGGTGCTCTATCCGATGGCACTGCTGCGCGTTGCCGATTATCTCCAGATCGACCGCCAGCGAGCGCCTTCGGCGCTCTTGCAATTGCGCAATCCCCAAAGCCCGATTTCGGTACAGGAATGGCAAAAGCATCGCGCTGTCCAGCATATCGGGCCAGCCAAAGACCCGCGCTGCAAGGTAGTTACGGTCAGCAGCGACCTGAGCTTGTCGCTGTATCTTCAACTCCGCGAACTGCTTGCAGGATTACAGGCGGAAATGGATCACTCCACCGCCGTGCTGGATGAAGCCTATGGTACGCAGACCGGGCTTGGTCTGCATCACCTCAACCTTGCGATCCGGCGGGTGGATTCAAACCTGGAAAAACCGGTATTCCTCAAGAGCCTTCCCTATGTTCCGAACAAGACGGGATTTGCTGCCGATCCGAACCTGCTCACCCTTCTCGTCGAGCCGTTGTATGGCAAGGAGCCGGGGGTTGGCGTTCGCGAACTGATGCAAAACGCCGTCGATGCCGTTTGCGAGCTGGATGCGTGGTGCAAGGTTCACGACGTGCCCATCGATTCGCTCGACCTGCCGGAGCAGGAGGGTGATGTGATGATCGATTTCATCAAGCGTGATGACGGCTCATGGTTTCTCCGCGTGCAGGATCGCGGAATTGGCATGACGAGCGACACCATCCAGAACTACTTTCTTCGAGCCGGAGCCTCGTTCCGCCGCAGTTCAGAGTGGAGCAAGGAGTTTGTCGATGATGAGGGCAAGCCCCGCGTAGCCCGCGCTGGACGCTTCGGAATCGGCGTTTTCGCCGTTTTTCTCCTCGGCCCCTCGTTCAAAATGTGGACACGCCATGTTGGAGCAGATAAAAAGATGGGCTACATGGTTGAAGCGACAGAGAATAGTCAGCTTATCGAGATTCAGCGACGTGATGATTTACCAGTTGGGACAACGATTGAAGTCGAGATAAGCAAGGAATCGGCAGAAATACTTGGACTCGATGAAGACTTCGCAAAAAATATTAGCTGGTTCTGCTGGGATTGGCCTAAAGTTATCATGAGAGTTGTTCGCGAAAAGTCAACAAAGTTGTTGAACCTGGAATATGTTTGTCCAATTCGTAGTAAAAAGCTGCCGCCAAACTGGTTTGTTATTCATCCGAAAGGGCTCGATGCGGTTTATTGGACTTTTGAAAATGTAATGCATTTCTCATGTAACGGTCTTAGGATAGCTAAACCATCACCATATGGTTTGCGTGATAGTAGATATGAATGGCTAGATCAAACGCAGCTTCAACGCCCAGATATAGCGGTTCTCGATAGTGCTGGCAACTTGCCATTGACAACACAAAGATACGAACTTTCACAAGATACAGTTCCGTTTGTGAATGAATTAGCGCGAGATGTATTATTTTCCTATATAGCACACGCTCTTATTTGTGGCCCAACATCTCAGAAAGATGCGTTATTAGAAAACAATAGATTTCCACTCAAGCCGTATCCCGTATATAACGTTAGCTCAAAATCGTATGACGAAGCACTGTTTGATAAAGGTTTACTTCGCTGGTGTGCAACATCTGTCGAAATGGTACCTGCTGACCAATGGCTATTCATCTTATTGAAGTCTAAATCATGTTTTTTGTATGGGAGTGAGAGGTCTGAAAAATATCACGATGCTGACACAGATTTTGCTTTGATTGACTTAATAATACGCAATTCAAATAATCATGCAATCTTGCCACTCAATCTTATGATTTATCCAGACAGTGATAAGCCGACAATTCGCATTCATCAAAATCGACAAACCATAGCTCGTGTTCTCGATAAAATAGTCAATAAAGGAACAAAGTTTTTTGGGTCTCAAATTGCTTCACGTGTTCTTATTGCAGAAGCCCCTGAACATCACCAGTATGGCGTTGATTTTGAAAACGACGGGCCTATGAGTGTGTATCAATCAGTGCAGTTACTAGAAATACCTTCTCCCAAAGAAAATTATGTTTTTTTTGAATTGAAAAATGGAATATACAATTTTTCTTTCCCGCTGGAAACTATTCTCATAGAAATGCAATCTATAAAAAAACATAATACATTTTATATATTAGCCGAAATTATACCAGAAGGAGCAGCTCAGCCAGAATCCATGATTGCAAAAATCTGGAATGAATGCCTCGGACCAAACCCAATTCCGTTTGATCCTGTCGCTCGTGAAGCATTGATCGCTGAGGGCTGCAAGCATCCTGAATTGAAGCGTCATATCGAAGCGTGGCAGAAGATGAAACGCACAGGTTCTGGATGGGTAGCTCGCACTTGGTGAGCGGATGAATGAAAAGGATGTGCCTTTTTAAGCATTTTTTCATATCAAACGCCATCAAAGCCCACAGCCGTCGGCCCATACGTTTTCATATCCGCCAACCATTGGCGGTCTCTGGGCAATTGCAAGGGAGCAATACTGACGTTCTATGAGGCGGCATCACCTCAATAAAAAAAGCCAGATTGTTACAAGCTCTGGCTTTTTAGTGACAATCCGAGACCGTTTACGCCGGGAAGACTCAGTTCTTCGACCTCTCCATCAGTTCGGTGAACTCTTTGAAGAGGTAGTGCGAGTCGTGCGGGCCGGGGGCGGCTTCGGGGTGGTATTGCACCGAGAAGCAGGGCAGCTCGCGGTGACGGATGCCTTCGACGGTCAGGTCGTAGAGGTTCTTGTGGGTCAGTTCGAGTGCTTCCGGCAGTGACTCCATCTCGACGGCGAAGCCGTGGTTCTGCGAGGTGATCTCGATGCGGCTGTCGAGCAGGTTCTTGACCGGATGGTTCGCGCCGTGGTGGCCGAACTTGAGCTTGTAGGTCTTCGCGCCAAACGCCAGCGAAAGCAACTGGTGGCCGAGGCAGATGCCGAAGATCGGCAGCTTGCCGTTCCGGGCGGAAAGCTCGCGGATGGTGTCGATAGCGTAGGTGACGGCGAAAGGATCGCCGGGGCCGTTGGAGAGGAACACGCCATCGGGATTCAGCGCGAGCACCTCGTCAGCCGTGGTTTTCGCGTTGACCACAGTGACCTTGCACCCCTCGACGTTGAGCTGGCGGATGATGTTGGTCTTGATGCCGTAATCGAAGGCGACGACGTGATATTTTGCGTCGGGTTTGTCCACCGTGTAGCTCTCGCCGGTGGTGACGCGCTGCACCAGGTCGAGACCGGTCATCTCAGGGATGGCCGCCGCCTGCGCCGCCAGAGCCTCGATGTCGTCGCACGAGGTCGAAATCACGCCGCGCATCGCGCCTTTCTGGCGGATCTCCCTGACGAGCTTGCGGGTGTCGATCCCGGCAAGGCCCATCACGCCCGCCTCTTTGAGCGTCTCATCGAGGCTGCGGGTGGATTCGAAGTTGCTGTAGACGTTGGATGCTTCGCGCACGATCAGCGCCGAAGCCCAGATTTTCTTCGACTCGTCGTCGTTTGGCGTAATGCCGTAGTTTCCGATGAGCGGATAGGTCATGACTACCATCTGCCCGGTGTAGGAGGGATCGGTGAGAATCTCCTGGTATCCGGTCAGCGAGGTGTTGAAGACCACTTCACCGGCAGCTTCGCCGGTATGGCCGAATGCGGTTCCACGGTAGACCGAGCCGTTTTCAAGAACCAGAATTGCGGGTATTTCCTGCATCGATGCCTCTCACTCCTTCGCGGCGAGCTTGTCGCCGGATTCCTGTTTGTCAATGTTGGCGATGGCCGAGCGTTCGAACTTGATCTTGACGTTTTCGGCAACCTGCACGAGAACTGTTTTCTTCTCGGTTTCGATCCCGGCGACCGTGCCGTGAATACCGCCGATGGTGACAACCTTGTCGCCACGCTTGATGTTGTCGAGCAAGCCTTCACGCTCCTTCTGCTTTTTCTGCTGCGGGCGGATCATGAAGAAGTAGAAAACAACGAAGATCAGGACGAGAGGCACGAACTGAACGAGAGGATTCGGAGCCTGGCCGCCTGTCGGCGGGGCGAAGAGCATCAGCGCGGAAATGATGTGGTGCATGGTCAGTGGCTTGCGGTTGGTAATCGGAGCTTGGGCCTGTTCAGGCCCTTTTTTTGAACCCGAAGATAATCTATTTCCCGCACTATTTCAACGCGCCCCTTTTCTGGCCGCGTCGAAGCGGGCGAAGGGGGCAACGCCATATGAATTCTGCTCGACACGATAGCGTCCGCGCTCGATCATCAGGTTCGCCATCGTGGCGATCATGGCCGCGTTGTCGGTCGAGTAGGCGAGCGCGGGGATAAAGAGTTCGATGCCGTGCTTGTCGCAAGCCGCCTGCATTGCCGAGCGCAGGCCGGAGTTGGCGCTCACGCCACCCGCAACCGAGATGGCGCTGGCCTTGTGCTGGAGCGCGGCAGCGACGGTTTTCTCCACCAGCACCTCCACGATGGCCTCCTGGACGGAGGCGGCGAGGTCGGCCAGATGCTCTTGGGCGTGGTCCGGATCGTGAACTTCGAGCCAGGTGCGCACAGAGGTCTTCAGGCCGGAGAAGCTGAAGTCGAAGTTACCGCGATAGCTCTTGCTGGTCTGCGAACTTGCGGTCAGCGCCCGCGGGAAGCGGTGGAATTCGGGATCGCCGTCACGCGCCAGCTTGTCGATCACCGGCCCCGCCGGATAGCCGAGGCCGAGCATCTTGCCGGTCTTGTCGAACGCTTCGCCCGCCGCGTCGTCGATGGTGCGCCCGATCACCTCGTAGCTGAGATCCTGGTGGACGACCGACAGCAGCGTGTGGCCGCCGGAGACGGTCAGCGACACGAAGTCGCCCTGCGGCTCGCGATGCCCGGCTTCGTCGCTGATGAAGGGCGAAAAGATGTGCGCCTCGACGTGGTTGACCGGCACGAAGGGCTTGCCGAGCGCCCAGGCGAGTCCCTCGGCAAAGCAGAGGCCGACCATTACCGCGCCGATCAGCCCCGGCCCGGCGGTGGCGGCTATGACATCGAGGTCATTTTTTGCTATATTTGCTTCGTCTATGGCGGCCTCGACAATCGAGACGATCAGCCGCTCATGCTCCCGTGAAGCCAGTTCAGGCACCACGCCGCCGAAATCGGTATGGCATCGCTGGGAACTGACGACGTTTGAGAGAACCTTCCCGCCGCAGAGTACGGCCGCCGAGGTCTCGTCGCAACTGGTTTCTATCCCTAAAATATTCATGCTCAAGAGTGGAAATGCGTAATGGCCAAAGCTAAGAAAGAGGAGAACAATAGCAAACCGCGCGTGAAGGTCAGCTTTTTCAAAGCGTTTCTGATCCTGATCGGAGCCGACCTCGTGCTGCTGCTCGCGCCGGGTGTCGGCTTGCTCAACAGCGCCTTCTACATCGGTGAGATGATCTCCTGGCCTGCGCTGGTCATCGGCCTGGCGCTTCTCGCGTTTGGCTTCAATGGCGTTTTTCGCAAGATGTGAAGAGGAATGGATAATGGATAATGGATAATGGATAATGGATAATGGATAATTGATAATGGATAATTGATAATGGATAATTATGGTGGTGTCGGTCTGGCGGACATTTCCAATCCATACATTCAGGCGGGTTTCAACCCGCCGGACATTCAGAATTCTTACATTCATGTTGCCCCGGCTTTCAAGCCGGGGAGGTGAATCGCAACCACAGGAACATTCGGAACCAACCCATGAAACAGGAAACGGAACTTGAGTCTCTCGGCAGGCAGATCGCCGAGGAGTCGGCATTCATCGACCGGGCGCGGGAGGTGCTGGCCACGACCATCATCGGCCAGAGCGGGGTCATCGACAAGGTGATTATTGCGCTGCTCGCTAACGGCCACCTCCTCCTCGAAGGAGTGCCTGGCCTCGCCAAGACGCTCATCGTGCGCACCTTCGCGGCGGCCATGAACCTCTCGTTCCACCGCATCCAGTTCACCCCCGACATGCTGCCCGCCGACCTGATCGGCACGATGATCTACAATCCAAAGACGATGGAGTTCCATCCGCGCCGGGGGCCGGTCTTCGCCAACGTGATCCTCGCCGACGAGATCAACCGCTCGCCCGCCAAGGTGCAGTCCGCGCTGCTTGAAGCGATGCAGGAGAAGCAGGTGACGATTGGCGACGTGACCTACCCGCTCGGCGAACCGTTCATGGTGCTTGCGACGCAGAACCCGGTCGAACACGAGGGCACCTACATGTTGCCGGAAGCGCAGCTCGACCGCTTCATGATGAAGATCATGGTCGAATATCCGACCTTCGAGGAGGAGCTGGAGGTGATGCAGCGAGCTTCCGCTGTGCAGGCTGCCGTCGAGATACCCCAGGTTGTCCAGCCTGAGGAGGTGTTCCGGGCGCGAGGGCTGGTGGATCGCATCTACGTCGATCAGCGGGTGCAGCGCTACATCGTCGATCTGGTCACGGCCACGCGCTTTCCTGACCGTTACGGTCTCGGCAGGCTCTCGAACATGATCGAGTACGGCGCGTCGCCCCGCGCCTCGATCTTCCTCCTGCTCGCCTCCAAAGCCCACGCCTTCCTGCAGCGCCGCGCCTACGCCACTCCGGAGGACGTCAAGAGCATCGTCTACGACGTCCTGCGTCACCGCGTCAGGCCGAGCTACGAAGCGGAGGCGGAAAACATGAAGGCCGAGGATTTCATCAGAAACATTCTCGAACATGTCCAGGTGCCCTGACGATTCTCGCCTCCGCCAGGAAGCGCCCGATCCGGGCGAGCTGGCCGCGATGGTGCGCAAGCTCGAAATCCGCTCGAGGCGGCTGGTCAACGAGCTGTTCAGCGGCGAGTACCACTCCTCGTTCAAGGGGCGCGGCATCGAGTTCAGCCAGGTGCGTGAATATCAGTACGGGGACGACGTGCGCACCATCGACTGGAATACGTCAGCGCACAAGAACGACCTTTACGTCAAGATGTTCACCGAGGAGCGCGAGCGCATCATGATGCTGGTGCTCGATGGTTCCGGCTCGATGCTTTTCGGCAGCGGGCGGCTGAAAAAAGAGCTGGCTGCCGAGGTGTCGGCAATCCTCGCCTTCAGCGCCGTGCAGAACAACGACATGGTGGGGCTTCTCGTTTTCACCGACAGAGTCGAGACCTACATTCCGCCCCGCAAAGGTCGCGCCCACGCGCTGGTGATTCTGAACGAAATCTTCTCGTTGCGGCAGTGCGGGCGCAAAACCGACATCGATGCGGCGCTCTCTTTCCTGCGCCGCACACAGAAGCGCAAGGCGATCATTTTTCTGCTCACCGATCTCTGCGGCTCGGAGTATGAACGCGGCATGAAGCTGCTCAACCTCCGCCACGAGTTCGTGCTCATCCACATCGGCGACCCGCTCGACCGCGAGCTTCCCCGCTCGGGCCTGCTCGATCTGCTCGATCCCGAGAGCGGCGAGCGCATGACGGTCGATTCCGGAAGCCGGGTTTTCCTCGCCCGCTATGCCGCGGAACGGCAGCAAGAGCGCGACGCGCTGCAAAAGCAGTTGCGCCGCATGAAGATCGACGCGGTCTATCTCGATACCGGCAAGTCGATCATCGGTGGCCTGAACGCATTTTTCCGCCACCGTGAAAGCCGCGTGTAGATCGATACTTGCCACCATGAGCGTGGCGCTGCTGCCGGTCACCGCCGCTGCCACGCTGCGCCCCGCCGACGTGCGGGTAAGCGCCGAGCCGGACAGCCTCTTTGCCGGAGAGAGGCTGCACTACGTCATCACCGTGCAGCACGACTGCCGAGATTCGGTCTCCGTTGCCTCGCTCAAGACCGGTCAGGGCACGCCGTTCGAAATCATCGGCACCAAATCCTTCTCGAAAAAGCCGCAAGATGGCCGCGCCGAGTTCCGTATGGATACCGAAATCGCCGTGTTCGGCTCGGGCCAGAAAACGCTGCCCGGCTTCACGGTGCTCTCCGGCAAAGGCCCGGCAGCGGCGCAAGAGCGCCTCGACATCAACCCCGCCGCATCGGTGACGGTGCTGAGCATGAGCGACTCCACAGTCACGGAGCTGCGCCCGATAGCGCCGCCGGTCAGCGCGCCATTGCCGACGTGGATTCTGCTGCCAGCGTTTATCGTACTCACGGCGCTTGGTATTGTTGGCTATTTCGTCAACAAGTTCGTCACCACGCTACGCCGCCACCTCGACGATCCGGTACGCGCCGCCCGCCAAAAACTCCGCACGATCCGCCGTCAACTCTCCAAAGGGTTGCAGCCCGCCACCGGATACGAATCGCTCAGCAACATCCTGCGGGAATTTCTCCAGAAGCGCTACCAGTTTGGCGCGAGGGAGATGGTCACGCAGGAGATCGCCGAAGAGCTTGCCGCCCGCAACATCAACATCCGCGAAGAGCTGATCAAGCTGCTCGACCAGGCTGATCTGGTCAAATTCGCCGACCGTCGCCCCGACATCGAAGAGTGCCGC
Source organism: Chlorobaculum sp. (assembly GCA_013334655.1). Classification (GTDB taxonomy): domain Bacteria; phylum Bacteroidota; class Chlorobiia; order Chlorobiales; family Chlorobiaceae; genus Chlorobaculum. Next base: position 15,893 of record JAAXXD010000046.1, read on the forward strand.
CGCTCCCTCCGCGTCGCCGAAGTCCTCGCCGCCACCGCCGCCGAACCCGGCGCATTGGAAGAGGACACCGAATCCAACGCGCCGGGAGAGAGGGGATAATATCCTTGCTTGTCTAACGGATGTTTCAGGATAAAACGAGATATGAATTCTGATAACCTATAACGAATAAATTAGTTGGCTGATCTGGGCGTATTTATTCATTGTGACTGCCTCAATACAGGCTCGGCGGGATGGTGACGAATTATAGTGCGATATGAGGGGACGCTTTTTACAAAGCCCTGCATTGATAAAAGGGAGCTGTCAAAAAGCAAAAGCCAGTTGTTGATGATATTTCCGCATGAACTCTGCCGGTATCAGATAGCCCGGCGATGAGTGTATACGTATTCTGCTGTAAAACAGATCGATGTATTCAGGCGCACTGAGCCGAGGCTTGTGCCGGTGAGCGTCACTTGTGCAGTATAATTATTTGGTTTTCAGCGTTTTGAACTTGGCTTCGGTCACGGCATTGTCGCAGCAAATCCGGGCGGTGGCTGGAACGTCATTCAGGGCGGCGCATTGAGAGTATCGAATTCTTCGATACCAAGCAGCCCGCAATCGAAGAGCGCGGGTTTTGAGCGCCCGACAGCATATCGAGTTGCTCATTCACAACAAGAACGGAAGCGAGGTTTTCACCAATGTGTGGTGCTCAGGGATGAGCAGTCAAAGCGCTCGATAGACGGAAAAGAATGATCAATCGATAACATTTTCATCGAGTGGTTATGGTGAAACGTCAAATATCAGTACATCTTCCTAAGCCCGCCGCCGGATGGTCATGAATTCAACCGAGATATGAAAACATGGTTTGACGACTTCAACACCCTTCGACGCCACAAGTCGCTCAAGGGCGCGAGGTTTCTCTAACGGTGTACCATGCCCGGAAACTCCAGACTCCGCAGGCTGCATGAACAAACTTGTTTTCGTCAAATAGCTGTCCTGTCATTGGGGAGCAGCTCAGTTCCCGGTTCATTCCCTTTGTCAGATAATTTCGTGATAGGCGTGACGGTGCGGCATCGAATCGCACCGGCTCACCCGCTCGGCCAGATCGCGATCCAGCTCGAACAGAGTCAGTGGCGCGTCGATCTCGTCGCAGCGGTCGTAATCCGGCAATTCGCTTTTTCGGTTCCGCACCATCGCCGTGAGCGTTCAGCGCAGTGGTTGGCTGGCGATGGCTCCTCTCAGCTCGCGCATGACGGTGGTGATGTCGTGCTTTTGCCGAAGCCAATCGGGTGCGGCTTGCAGGTTCCCGAACGATGCGGCTGAGGCCATCGCGCGGAAAAGCTCCATGATAGCTCCTGCATCTCCGGCGGGCGCAATCATGCCGCCAGCCTCGGTCAACAGCCTCGACGCCTCGCCTTCGGGCGCGACGATGCAAAGCGGGACGCCCATGCCAAGCGAGTCGATCAACCGATCAGGGACGATGCTCGCGTTGGCGGCAGCGTTGCCAAGCGCGGCGCAGAAGAACGAGGCAGTGCGGCACGCCTCAAGCTCGCGGTCGATGCCGCCGGTTTCATCGATGGCGAAGAGCTTCTGGAGCGGCTTTTTGGCGGTTCGGCGCAGAAGCTCAGGAACGCCCGCGCCGAGCAGCAGGAGTTCGACGCCGCCCGCCACCATGCCGTCGGCTCGTATCCACGCATCGAGAGCCGCGATGAGCGCCTTGAGGTCGCCCTTCGGTAACTTGTCCAGATACAACGCGATGTGCAGTACTGTGTTCGAACCTCTCTGCGGCTGCCGCCTGAAGACCGGATGCGACGGATCGTATGCTGGCGGCGCGATGGTCACGAGGCTGTGATCGAGCCTGCCGTGGTACTTCTTCAGGAAGTACTCCTTGAGGAAGCGGTTCGGTGTCAGCAGCGGCACGCCCGAAAGCAGAATCTGCTCCTCGGCTTTGGCGGCGGCGGAGGAGCGCGACGCGCCGGGTTGCGGCATCAAGGGATCGAGCGGCGCGGTGATGTCGAGCATGATGTTGAGCGAGTACCTGCGGGCAACATCAAGTGCGAGATGGAGCGGCTCCAGCGGCGGCCCCTGCGCATAGAGCAGGTCAATCTCCGGCTCCTGCTCAAGGATTTTCTCGACCATCGACGCCGCGCTTTTCTGCCAGAGCGAACCATCGGTCACGCTTCTGAACTGGCGGGTCGTCTTTCCCTTGAACGGACGCTTCATGCCCGGCACCTCCTGCCCATGCAGCAACGCGCATCGGGCGGCGGGATCGAGCCCGCTCGCGTCGAGATCGGGGGCGGTGCGGTGTAACTCGCTGACGGGATTCGCGCCGGAGTTCGCCCCCGCCGCCATGCCGGTGATGGCGGGCGGCGCGACGACAACCGGCTCCCAGCCGATGGTGGCGAAGTTGGAGGCGAACTGCCATGCTCGCGATGCGCCGCCGGTGACGTATGGCGGGAAGTGGCGGGTCAGAAACAGAACTTTTCTCACGGCTTGCCTGGCGTTTTGGTGGCTTTCGGAGCTTTCGATGACCGCGCCGTGACGACTCCGGCGGCGATGAGGCCAAGCGACAGGAGCGTCGCGACGAACGACACCGTCCGGCCCGTCTCGAAGCGGCTGCGGTCATAGACGAAGCGGATCTCGTGTTCGCCCGGCGGCACGACGACGCCGCGAATGAGGCCATCGACCTTGAGTGTCGGCTGTGGACGCCCATCGACCGTGAGTTTCCAGCGTTCGGGATAGTAGACCTCGCTCACCACGAGCAGCGCCTCGCCATCAGCGCGAACCTTCAGCGCCATCGACTCAGCGCTCCGCTGCATGGAGAGCACCGCGCCGGTCGAAAAGCGCTTCATTCCTTGCCACGGCGCGCCGGTCACGAACACGCCGCCGTCAGCGCACCGCCCGGCCATGAGCGCCTCGATAGCTTCGCCGTCGCTTTGCGCGGAACTGGCCCACGGCGCGAATCTCGCTCTTGGCATCGCGCCCGCAAGCTCATACACCGCCACTGGCGTCTCGCCGGAGACGAGATTCAGCTTGCCTGCCGCCACCGGTTTCAGAGCGGGATTGTCGATCTGCTGGGTGGTGAGCACATAGCCGACGTTGAGCATCCGCAACACTTCAGGATTGGCCAGATTGTCCGTGCGGGCGAGCATATCCTGATAGAGGCCGAGCTTGGCCGCGTGATAGCCGCCAACCGATTCAATGCCCGCGAGGCTGAATTTGT
>JAAXXD010000115.1 GCA_013334655.1 Chlorobaculum sp.
CAACCTCTCTTGCATTCGCCGGTTACTGACACATGAACAGCAAACCGGCTTTTTTTTTATCCGTCTCAAAAGAATTACTGACTGACAAAGGAATCAAGAATATGAACATAGCAAAATCCATAAAACTAAAGCTCGCCGCGGGCCTCCTCTTCTTTTCAAGCTTTTCGGGAACCGTTGCGCAGGCAGCGCTACCAGCAAACGTCACCCTGCTGAACGTCTCGTACGACCCGACCAGAGAGCTTTATCAGAGCGAAAACGCATCGTTCGCAAGGTACTGGAAACAGAAAACCGGCCAGACAGTCACCATCAACCAGTCGCATGGCGGCTCGGGCAAGCAGGCGCGCGCCGTGATCGACGGCCTCGAAGCCGATGTCGTCACCCTCGCCCTTGCCTATGACATCGACGCCATTGCCGACAGCAAGCTGCTCGCCCTGAACTGGCAAAAGCGACTTCCCCAGAACAGCACACCCTACACCTCGACCGTCGTGTTTGTCGTCCGCAAGGGCAATCCGAAAGCCATCAGGAACTGGGACGACCTCGTTAAACCGGGCGTTTCGGTGATCACGCCGAATCCAAAAACCTCCGGCGGAGCGCGCTGGAACTACCTTGCAGCGTGGGGCTACAAGCAGAAGCAGACCGGCTCGGCGGCGCAGGCAAAAGCGTTCGTCAAGGCGCTCTACAAAAATGTGCCGGTGCTCGATACCGGCGCTCGCGGCTCGACGCTCACCTTTACGCAGCGCGGCATCGGCGACGTCCTCGTCACCTGGGAGAACGAGGCGCATCTGATTCTTAGAGAGTTTGGGGCCGACAAGTTTGAAATCGTCGCGCCGCCGGTCAGCATTCTTGCCGAACCTCCGGTGGCGGTAGTTGACAAAAACGTCGCCAAACACGGCACGCGAAAAGTGGCCGAGGCCTACCTGAGCTACCTCTACTCGCCGGAAGCGCAGGAGATCATCGCTAAGAACTCCTACCGTCCGCGCAATGCCGCTATTCTGAAAAAATATGCCGCATCCTTCCCGAACATCAAGCTCTTCACCATCAACGAGCTGTTTGGAACCTGGCGGCAGGCGCAGAAAGCGCACTTCAGTGATGGCGGAACCTTCGACCAGATTTATGCGCCCTGAAGCGTCCACCTGACTACTCACGGCCTGAAGCGGGCTTTTCGTTCATGCGATACCGTTTCAGGCCGTTTCCATTTTCATCCATCGCCAACATGCACCTTTTCAGCAAAAGACAGCGCCGGATACTGCCGGGCTTCGGCCTCTCGATGGGCTACACCGTCTTCTACCTCTCGGCCATCGTACTCGTGCCGTTGAGCACCATCGTGATTTCGACCTTCGGCATCGAACCGGAACGCTTCCTTGCCGCCGTCAGCTCGCCCCGCGTGCTCGCCTCGTACCGGTTGAGCCTGTCGAGCGCATTCTTCGCCGCGATTTTCGATGCCGGGGCGGGATTCCTGACCGCCTGGACGCTCACCCGCTACCGCTTTCCGGGCAAGCGCATTCTCGACGCCTTTGTCGATCTGCCCTTCGCCCTGCCGACCGCCGTGGCGGGCATCTGCTTCGCGACGCTCTACTCGCCCGCCGCGCTGCCGGGCCAGGTGCTTTCGCGCTTCGGCATCGAACTGGCGAACACGCCCGCAGGCATCGTCGTGGCGCTGATCTTCATCGGCTTTCCCTTCGTCGTGCGCACGGTGCAGCCGGTCATCGCCGAGCTCGAAACGGAGATCGAGGAGGCGGCGCAAAGCCTCGGAGCGAGCCGCTGGCAAACCTTTCGGAAAATCCTGTTTCCGCATCTCTTCCCGGCTCTTCTGACCGGCGTGACCCTCGCTTTCGCCCGTTCAATTGGCGAGTACGGCTCGGTGATCTTCATCGCGGGCAATCTGCCCTTCAAAACCGAGATCGCGCCGCTGATGATCATGAGCAAACTCGACCAGTTCGACTATGACGGCGCATCAGCAGTGGCCTTTGTGCTGCTGCTCATCTCCTTCATCATGCTGCTCGTGCTCAACGGCGTGCAGCGCTGGCAACAGAAAGCTTACCGTTAACCACCGAACCCGTTTCATGCAACAGAGACAAAACCAAACAGCCTCGCCCAGCCGAACGCCTGCGAAAAACGATCCTCCGGCTGTGCAGGCGCTGCTCATAGCGCTGACGCTGCTCTTTTTTGCCGGATTCATCTTCATGCCTCTCGCGCTTGTCTTTTCGCAGGCGCTCAGCAAAGGGTGGCAGCTCTATCTCGACGCCATCCGCGAGCCGGTCGCGCTTGAAGCTGTCAAGCTCACGCTGCTCACCGCCGCGATTGTCGTGCCGATCAACGCCGTGTTTGGCGTGACGGCGGCATGGGCCATCTCGAAGTTCACCTTCAAAGGCAAAACGCTGCTGGTCAGCCTGCTCGACCTGCCCTTCGCCGTCTCGCCGGTCATCGCCGGACTCATCTTCGTCTTGCTTCTCGGCAGCCGCACGCCCTTCGGATCATGGCTCGGCGAGCACGGCATCAAGATCATCTTCGCCACGCCGGGCATCGTCATCGCCACGCTCTTCGTCACCTTTCCTTTCGTCGCCAGAGAGCTGATTCCGCTCATGGAGTCGCAGGGGCGCGAGGAGGAGGAGGCCGCGATCACGCTCGGAGCCGGAGGATGGCGGCTTTTCAGGATGGTGACGCTGCCCAATATCGGCTGGGGGCTGATGTACGGCATGGTGCTCTGCACGGCCCGCTCCATCGGCGAGTTCGGCGCGGTGTCGGTGGTCTCCGGCCATATCCGTGGCATGACCAACACCATCCCGCTGCATGTGGAGATTCTTTACAGCGAGTACAACTACACGGCATCATTCGCCGTCGCCTCGATCCTTGTCTTTCTCGCCCTCGTCACCATCGGCGTGAAAGCATTGCTTGAAAAACAGCTCGAAGGCAACCACAACACCAGACACTGAAACATCATGAGCATTGAACTACGCAACATCACCAAACGCTTTCCCGGCTACACGGCCCTTGACAATATCAGCCTCAGCGTCGCCACGGGCGAACTCATCGCCCTGCTTGGCCCCTCCGGCTGCGGCAAGACGACCCTCCTGAGAATCATCGCGGGGCTCGAAACCGCCGACACCGGCAGCATCATCCTTGAAAACCGGGACACGACCAACCTGCCTGCCCGGTCGAAAAACGTCGGCTTCGTCTTCCAGCACTACGCCCTTTTCAGGCGGCTGAACGTGTTCGACAATGTCGCCTTCGGCCTCACGGTCAAGCCCGCTGCCGAGCGGCCATCGAAGCAGGAGATTGCCGACAGGGTCATGCACCTCCTGAAACTCGTGCAGATGGAGTGGGCCGCGAAGCGTTACCCCTCGCAGCTCTCCGGCGGCCAGCGACAGCGCATCGCCCTTGCCCGGGCGCTGGCCGTGAATCCGAAGGTGCTGCTGCTCGACGAACCCTTCTCCGCGCTCGACGCCAAGGTGCGCCAGGAGCTTCGGCGCTGGCTGCGCAAGCTGCATGACGACATCCGCGTCACGAGTATCTTCGTTACGCACGACCAGGAGGAGGCGCTGGAACTGGCCGACCGGATCGTGGTGATCAACAAGGGTAAAATCGAGCAAGAGGGGACGCCGCAGGAGGTCTACGACCATCCGGCAAACTCGTTTGTCTACAATTTCCTCGGCAACGTCAACGTTTTCCACGGACGAGTCAGGAACGGCAAGGTGGTGCTCGGCCAGCGCCTGCCCGAAGAGCATAGCGAACTGAACGGCCATGAGGTGAAAACGGGTCAGGCCTTCATCCGCCCGCACGACATCGGCATCAGCAGAATCAGGAACGGCAACGACCATCCCGGCATCATTCGGGACATCCGCCTCACCGGCAGCCAGATCACCCTCGAACTGGAAAGCGCCGGATTCGATCGTCCCATCGAAGCCGAAATCTCCCGCGAAAGCTGGCGCAACCTCGAACTCACCAAAGGCGATGAAGTATTCATCACCCTCGACAAGGTCAGGGTATTCACCGGGGACTTTGAGATATGAAAATGGGCAATTTGCAGGGCCGCTTTCGCCTCAGGCGTGATGTCAGGAAATGACAATTATCGTGATCTTGCAAAACAAGGTTAGATTAACGTGCTATGCTTGTGAGTAGGAAAATCGGGGGAGAGTTGGGCTGGCTGGAGATGGAGATGAGTTATTTTCAAAAGTTGTGTTTGAAGGCATAGCCGAATGATCGGCGGCAAGTGCGACCTTGAGGAAAAACACAAGGAGCACAGCAGATGTTGACAGAAACCTCATCGATACTCGAACTTCTCGGCAAAGGGGCAGGCCTTGAAGCATGGAGCCGTATCGGCAGATCAAGAGCGCTGATGGCAAAGCTGCCGTGGTCAGAAA
>JAAXXD010000116.1 GCA_013334655.1 Chlorobaculum sp.
GCGGAGATCAAGCCGGACTTTTTCGCGCCGCAGTTCGTGGTGAGCTTCGTGCAGAGCCAGGATTTGCCGACCATTCTCAAGGCAATCCGCAGCTACTGCGAATCGCGAGCCAAAGACTGAGCGGCCCTGCGCGGCAGGAAGATCGACAGCGGAGCGTCGCGGAAAAGCTCCCGGTCGCTGACGGTTCGTCTCCGCTGGATCGCCCGCCGCTGACGCAGCGCGATCGGCAACCTCCGCAGCACGTCGATGAACGCTCGCGCCACCTGCGCGGCTCGCGCGACCCCCTCTTTTCCACCCGCGAGATAATACAGCGTCGCCACCGCTTCGAGCGCGAGGCGAAGCGGCAGGAGCGCGACGAGCGGCGCGGCGCTCCGGTTGCGCAGCAGCGTGAGCAGGGCGTTGCGGTGGTTGTAGTAGACCTTCAGCGGGGAACCTTCGTGGAGTGACGCGCCCCCCTCGTGCCACACAACCGATTGCGGCACGGAGCGCACCTTGTAGCCCATGAGCATCATGCGCCAGCAAAGGTCGATCTCCTCCATGTGCATGAAAAAGCTCTCCTCGAATCCACCGAGCCGCTCGACCAGCTCGCGCCGCGCGAAGAGCGCCACGCCCGACGCCCAGAAAATCTCCTGCGGCTGGTCATACTGCCCGCGATCCTCCTCCCGCCCGCCGAAGCTCCTGCCAAGGCAGAAAGGATAGCCGAGCCGGTCGATCAGCCCGCCCGCCGCTCCCGCGTAGTCGAACACGCGCCTCCCCTGCCGACGTTCCGGCAACGAGAGAATCTTCGGCTGCAACGCGCCAACTTGCGGATCGCGCTCCGCCGCATCGACGAGACGCCCCAGCCACTCCGGTTCGACAACGGTATCGTCATTCAGGAAGACCACATAGGGCGACGTGACCTGCCGCAGACCGGCGTTGCAGCCACCGGCATATCCTGCGTTGGCGGGCAGGCGGAGGAGGGTGACTTCAGGATGTCGGGATTCGAGACCGGCGAGATCGGAGGCGTCGCCCCCGTTATCGACAACGAGCACGGCAAAATCGGTGAAGGTGGTTTCGCGAAGAGCGTCGAGGCAGGCATCGAGCAACGGGCGGTTCCTGAGATGCGGAATGATGACCGTCACCGCCGGAGCGGCTCTGCGCGATGCGTGCATGGCAGGAAAAATCGAAGTGCTTGAAAAAGGCGAAGGCGCGGCAATCCAGTTCATTCTGTTATATAAACAATACGAGCTGAAATGCGGGATTTTTCACGAAGGAAGATTACTCGCCCAACTCCATCAGCTTGACCCGAGAAGGTGCTTGCAGGTTCGTCAGCAGAGCGCCTCTTCTGCCGGGAACGCGATGCCTGCTTGATTCTTGAAGCGCCGTTTCGAGCGACCCTGTCAGAAGAGGCAGAATTCAGACGAACCCCTTCGAGCCACGCCCAGCCGTGGTGGTCAAGATAAAACGGACGAATAATTGTTCCTGTCCAATGTTTGTTGAATTCACCAAACCACTCCACTTTTCGCATAGAAAGAATTCGTCATCGCGAGTCACGACAGGTCGGGACTTGGCAAGTCATGCGCGGCGCATTGCGATCATTTTTTTCTGGATTGCCACGTCGCTACGCTCCTCGCAATGACGTTTTTTTTACGATAAATTTGAGATACCCAATTTCCGTATGCGCTATTTTACCGGATACGAATGGATCGCAATGACAGGGGATGCGGACTGTTTACCGTTGAGATGACACCAGGCTATCCCGGTTCGACGGGCGGGCGATAGTTGTACTGTGTCGGCACCGCATTCAGACGATTCTGCATCCGGGCCATTCCTGCGAACTGTCTGACCGCTCCTCCGGCAGACCTGGCTGAACAGAAAAACTGGCTTTTCTTTCCTGAATCAACTCGCCGGAGGGGGCGTTCGCTTGCCCCGCGCTTTTAACCTGCGACCTTCGCCCGATTGCGTCGAACTCGGCATTACAGGCAATCAAGAGCGATTCCGACAGCTCGGCTCCGCCCTTATTCCAATTCTGAAACATTGAGACCAAAGATGACAAGTCTGATGGCAATCGATACCTGTGTTGTTTATTGCTCCTGCGACAAAAACAACCATCACCGTCAATGCAAGATATTGGGCTAAAGTTCTTTATTATTATAGCTTACCCATAAACCCCGGACTGAAGTCCGGGGCAATTGTTTGACAATTTTAATGGCTGGATTAATAACCGATATCTTGCCAAATTGTTTTAAATGGAATTATAGCGCTTTTGTTTCAGATTTGGATTTACAGCTCAAACCTCGTTCTACAATTCATCATTCATAACTCATCATTCATCATTCGCTTCACCCTTCATGCAGCGTGAAGCGCACGGGGATGGTCATCCAGACTCGCACCCTCCGGCCGTTCTGCACTCCCGCGGTGTACTTCGTCTCCATCGCGATGCGGACGGCCTCTTTGTCGAACACCGTCTGGTCGGCGGGAATTCGCTTGACGATCTCGGCTTTCATCGGACGCCCCTCTTCGCTGATGAGCACGCGCACGAAAACGCGGCCTTCGAGACCGGCGATTCTCGCCATCTCCGGGTAGTTGAGCCTCGGCGTGCTGACCACCGTCGGCGGATTCTGGCAGTTGACGAACTCCACGACCGTATCGCACGATGCCGACGATCCACCGCCATCCTGGGAGGCCGGGCCTTGCGTGATCGCCTGTTTGATCTCCTTTTGCGTGGCGAAGGTTTGATCCGGCGGCGCTTCGGCCACCTTTTTGATCTTGCCCACCTTCGGCGCATCCACCGGCGCGGCTGCCGCGCTCACCTTCGGCGGCTCGGGCGCGATTGGCGGAGGCGGCGGCAACTGCGTCACGTTCGTGACCACTTCGTAGCACTGCACCGCCGCCTGCTTGTCTGGCTCGCCGCCGAACATGGCCCAGACGCGGTTCCAGTTCGCGCTGACAAGCCAGAAAAGCGACAAAAGCAGCACCGCCACCACCACGCCGTGGGTCAGAAACAGATGCGCCTCGCGCCGCAGGGCAAGGTTGCCGTAGTTGATCTGCCTCAGCCGGTCGGTATCGAGGAACTGCTCGCGGAAAGACCACCGCTGCGCCTTCCGGGCCGCCTCATCGTGCACTGTTTGTAACTTTGACGACACCTTTGCGTACTCCTGTTTTCTGGTTCACGAACCGCGCCGTCAGCGCATGGCCACGGCCTTCTGGGTTGCAGCTTCGTCCTCTGGAGTGAACTCGTCGAGGCTGAAGCGGTCGATCTTCATCAGGTTGAACTCGTCGATGATGTCAACCAGCGATTTGTATTTGGCCTTGTCGCTGATCCTGACGACGATCACCATCTTCCGGTTTTTGCCGGTCTCCTGCCGCAGCACCTGGCGAAGCTCGCCGCCAAGCGATGCATGAGCGTCGGCACTGTCGTAAAGCGGTACGCGCCGTGGAGCCGCCTCGCCGAGCGACCAGTAGGCGAAGCCGTCGCCAGGTACGCGAAGCGTCATCACGTTCAGCTCCGCCACGGCCACCTCGCCGGTCTCCGGCGGTATGTTGATCTCCATCGTGTTCGACTTGGCGAAAGTCGTGGTCAGCATGAAAAAGGTGAGCAGGAGGAACGCCACATCGACCATCGGCGTCATGTCGAGCTTGAAGCCAAGCCGTTTGCGCTGCCGCGCGCCGCGCTTCGAGCCGCGCCGCTCTCCGGGTGAATCGACCATGCCCATATCAGCGAACCTCCTTTTCGAGAACGGTCACGAGGTTGAAATTGAGCAGGTTCATCTTCTTGAACACTTTGATGACGTAGTTTACCGCCTCGTAATCGGCCTTGTTGTCCGCCCGGATCACCGGTCTGAGCCGCTGGTCGGCGTATCGCGACATCATGATATAGCGGGCAAGCTCCTCTTTTTCGATTTTAAAGTTCTCTTCGAGCCTGAACTTTTTGAGCGAATCGGCCATCGCCGCTTTCGATACGCCAGCGTTTTCGAGCTTCGGCTTGACAACCGCGTCGAAGAGCCGCTCGCGGGTGCGCTGCGACGAGACCCCCATATAGATCGAGTTGTCGTTCGCGACGGTCACGGTCAGAACGTCCGACTCCGGGAGCTTCATGTTGGAGTGCGACGACGGCAGGTCGATGGTCACCGCTTCCGGCGGCCTGAACTTGGTGGTCAGCATGAAAAAGGTCAGCAAGAGGAACGCCACATCGACCATCGGCGTCATGTCGAGCCGGAACCCTACCCGTTTTGCCTTTATTTTTGACATGATTCGAGATCAGGATTTACTGCTGCCGAGGGTCTGGATGATGTAAAATGCGGCCTCGTCGATCTGGTAGCTGAAGCGGTCAACCTTGTTGGTGAAGACGTT
>JAAXXD010000047.1 GCA_013334655.1 Chlorobaculum sp.
CACGCGACCGCCGCGAAGGCTATTGCCGGAAAATCAACCAGGGTCATGCCTCCTCCATCTTTTTAACGCCTTTCCAGAAATACAACACGTTGCCCGCCATGATCATGAAAAATCCAAGGTACACCGCAGGCAGCCACGGGTCGCGCACCGCCTCGACGAGGCTCATGGTCGAATAGCGCCCGGCCTTCTCGTCGTAGCCCATCTGGTAAAGCTTCCACCCCTGCATATCGACCGGCTTGTTCACTTCGAGCGTTTCGATCTTGCGCTCGCCCCCGCCGCCAATCAGCATCACATTCGACCTGAAGGCCTTGGGCGGGCCATCGGCCATGACGATGTAATAGCCTCCCATCGGCACGAAGCGCGGCTGGATATGTAATACTTCCGAACCCGAGCTGATCCACTGCTCCGAAATCTTGCCGTTTTCATCGATCCTCACCCTGGCGAATCGCACCCCCTTTCTTTCCGCCACCGGTACCGGCGTCCCCTTTGCGTCGGGCAAAGCGTCCGGCAGATAGTCGACCACCGTCACCGAACCGATCCCCTCCCATTCAGCCTTCACGCCCTTGTGAAGTTCGGGCATGATTTTCGACTTCGTTTCGAGCACCTGGTCGTGCTGCGGATCGTAGAGGGCGAACTGCGCCACATACTCGTCGATCTGGAAATCTTTCAGGTAGATGGAAAACGGAAGGTGAATCACCTTTTCCGTTTTATTATCGTATGCCACGTTGCTCGCCTTGCCTTCGTAGATCGGCACCACGAGACGTTCAAGCTGCGAGTTGCCGAGCAGGCCGCAGGAGAGCGCGACCCAGAAGCCACCGTGAAACAGCATGAACTGGAGGTTCGATGCCCTGAACGGGATGGTCTTCCAGACGAGCGAGAGGCCAAGATTGCAGAGGAAAATCAGCGTCACGAGAGCGAAGGGCCAGCTCGAAAACATGCCGTTCAGCCGCAAGATGGTCATGATCGACCCCGCCGGATACTCCTCTTGCGGCAGGACGCCACCGATGAGCGAGAGCAGGGCGATGCCGATGATAAGGCTCAGCCCGAGAGGAATGCCGCCAAGCCACGAGACCAGCGGACGCTCCCTGAAGAGCAGGCCAACCGTGAAAATCGATCCGCCGAAAAGCAGCAAAAAGATGAGGTTGAAGGGCCAGCCTGGCACATCGATGCCACCGCCTGAGGTGAGAATTTCGATGCCGAATCCGAAGAGAATCGTCACGAAAGTGAAAAGCGCCGCCGCCCTGAAACCGGCTGGCGCTGAGCCGATTTTTGCTTTTTTATTACTTCCTGTCATACACTTATCCTGCTGCTGCATCACCACAACTTCCACCGCCAACTTCCGTATCGTCTTTCTTCAGAATCTGACAACACTTGCAAACGAAAGAGTACAACTCCGGCCCAGTCGCGCCTTCGCGAATCTTGTCAACGGCGCTGCGAATCTCCTGCTTGTAGACGCGGGATTTGATATTCTGCCCACCACGCTTCTTGTGGAGATACTGGGAAACTGCTGCTGGCGTAACGCCGAGCGCTTTGGCCGCACTTGACTGGGTCATGCCCGTTCTTACCAGCTCCTTGGCCAGGTCCGCCCTGATTTGGGGCAGATAATACCACACAGCTTTTTCACATGGAAAAATCATCGATAACTTGTTTTCTTGAAGAGGTTGATACTGTCACTAAGCGGGGGGCCGGAGAGCGCTCCATCCCACGATTTCAGCAAGCTCACCGGTTCAATTGGTACTGCCTGTCATAAATTACTAAAAATCCGTTAACCTTGTTACAATTCTGTAACTCACTTTTTTTCAATGCCTAAGCATGAAATAAACAACAAAACCGGTGCTGTCTTCGGCTGGGTCATCATTGCCCTGATTCTGATCCAGTTCATCCCGCTGGATCGCGTCAGCCACCCGTCGAAACTAACCGCGAGCATTCCGGCAACCGTCCTTGACGTCCTCGAAGCTCGCTGCCTCGACTGCCATTCATCCGGGACCCGGTGGCCCCGAAGCGCATGGATCGCGCCACTTTCATGGCATGTCACCGGAAAAGTCCGTCAGGCACGCGAAGCGATGGACTTATCGAACTTCGACGAGCTACCGGAAGCGACTCGCCGCGAGATCGAAAGAGCGGCGTCAAACCTCGCTGAAACAGCCAATCTGTCAAAACACGGCGCGATTCCGGGTTTTCCGCCGATCAGGATAAGCGAACGCGAGCGACGGATTCTCGGCGGATGGATCTCGAATAACAATCGTGAACAAAAGGTACAATAAACAATTCAGCGCATTGATAAAAGGATGCGACAGCGAAAAAGTTCACTCCGTTAAAAAATAGTCGTCCAGGATCGAAAGACGCTGCGTATAGCTGAGAGCTAAATTACTGCATTATCAGAAGTTGATGCTGTAGCCTTCGGGATAGAAGTTCAGAATGAGGTCGATCACTTTTTTTGGATCGTCCTCGATGAAGATGAAGTCGAGATCGGCTTTGGCGATGAACCCGTGCTCGTCGAGCATCCTGTCGCGGAACCAGCGGTAGAGATCGCCCCAATAATCGGAACCCATCATGATCACCGGAAATTTCTGGCTCTTGCCGGTCTGGATCAGGGTGATCGCCTCCGAAAGCTCGTCGAGCGTGCCGAAACCGCCTGGAAGAACGATAAATGCCTGCGAGTACTTCAGAAACATCACCTTTCGCACAAAGAAATACTCGAAAGTCACCAGTTTGTCGTAATCGATGTAGGGGTTAGGTCGCTGCTGGTTGGGCAATTTGATGTTGAATCCGATCGACGCCCCGCCTCTGCTTTGCGCCCCCTTGTTGGCCGCCTCCATCGCTCCCGGACCACCGCCAGTGATCACGCCAAATCCAGCCTCGGCAAGTAGTTGCCCCATCGTTTCGCCGAGCTGATACTCCGGTTCGCCCTCTCTGACTCGCGTCGAACCGAACACCGAAACGGCGGGGCCAACGCGGGACATAGTCTCGAAGCCGTTGACGAACTCCGCCATGATCTTGAACACGCGCCAGCCATCGGCCATGAATTCGCTTCCCGGCAAGAGCGCCAAATCCTTTTCAGGGTTGCACGGCGGCAGCTCGGCGGCCCACCCCGGTTTGTTGGGTTCACGACCTGTCATGCGGCATTCAGAGTTCGAGGAAGTTCCTGATGAGATCGTGCCCCACGGAGGTCATGATTGATTCTGGGTGGAACTGCACGCCATACAGCCCTAACTCCTTCGAGTCAAAGGCCATGATAACGCCATCTTCCGTCCATGCGCGGATTTCAAGCGCCGCCGGAAGCGTTTCGCGCTCCACGACGAGCGAGTGATAGCGGGTAGCCGTGAAGGGGTTAGGAATATCGCGAAACATCCCCTGCCCGTCGTGAAAGACCTCCGAAGTTTTGCCGTGCATGATTTTACCGGCGCGGACGACCTTGCCGCCGAGCGCCTCGCCAATGGCCTGATGGCCCAAGCAGACGCCGAGCAGCGGAATCTTGCCTTTTGCAGCGTTGATGAGCTGAATGGAGATTCCTGCGTCGGCAGGCGTGCCCGGCCCCGGAGAGATGACGATCTTTTCTGGCTGGAGCGCCAGCGCATCTTCGACGGTAAGTTCGTCGTTCCGGTACACAGAAACATCAGCCCCAAGCTCGCCGATGTACTGGACAAGATTGTAAGTAAACGAGTCGTAGTTGTCTATAACAAGAATCATGAGATCACTTAAAACACCATTATAGAGACACTTATATAGATTGTTACCCGAACGGTAACCGGTTTATCGTTGATAGCCCACCGGAATCCAGGTCGGAAAAAACGCTGTAATATAGCTACCTTTCCTGCCCAAACTCAAACCGATTTGTCAATTTCGGTTAAAATACTTGAAATTTGAATAAAGTACATACAGAAATATTATCATCATTTATAATCCAAACTAAACGACCTGAGTGTTCAGCAACACCCTATAGAGCTGCCAAATAAGCATGTGATGGAATGATGAGTGATTCGAGGAATGAGGTATGGGAAGGATTGGTCAATTTGACGACGTTGAGCTGTAAGCTGTGGCGTGAGAGCAGGGTCTGTTCAGCGATTCGATGGCGTTTGTCGTGTACATGACCTTCCGTATCTTTGCCTGATAGGCGAAAAACGGCGTAATGCACTCCCAGTGATTTCGCCAGAGCTGGCTGATCGTGGCGTATTTTCCATCCCATTTCTCGCCGAACGCTTGCAGGTTCAGTTCCGCAGCCTCGACGGTTGATGCGCAGTAAATCGTTTTCAGATCAGCACATAGCTCTTTGCGATCTTTCCACGACACATACTTCGTCGAGTTGCGCACCATGTGCACGATGCACAACTGCACCTCGGTCTCCGGGAACACGGCGCTAGTGGCTTCGGGAAAGCCGACCAGCCCGTCAGCGGCGGCAATCAGGATGTCCTGAATGCCACGGTTTTTCAGCTCGGTCATTGCTGTCTCGGTGTTTGCCAATACGTTCCGGCGTCAGTTCATCGATATAACCGGAAAAATCGTTGAACGAAAAGGGCGACAAATGCTTGAAGTCCCCAAAGTCATTGTCGCGCGATTACAACTTGACCGCCTGTTCGAGCGTCTCAAGGTTGGGCTGCCAAAATTGTGCTGAACGGCAGTTCGGAGTCCTGAACATACCGATGATTCATGGGATCAGTACGCCCGGACGGAAGAAAAACCGGTAATACGACGGATGATTTTTCCATCAGAAGCTGAAGCACGCAATATCATGGCCGGAAATCAACTGAAAACACGAATGAATCAGGAAAAACGTGCTCATATCGTCACGTTCGTATCAAATGACACATATTCATGGCGTTACAACACCGAATCGCTCGATTTAGGCCTAAAGTATAATATTCGTATAGAAGAATGATAATGAACAAGAAATACGAGATCATCATTTACTGGAGCGCAAAAGACTGTGCTTTTGTCGCGGAAGTGCCGGAGCTTCCCGGATGCATGGCGGACGGACAGAGCTATCAGGAGGCGCTGAGCAATGCGGAGCGCATGATCGACGAATGGATCGAAACCGCCACAAGCCTCGGCAGGCCGATTCCTCAGCTGATAGGCCGTTTTGCTTATGCGTGAGTGACACCCGCAATAATTTACCTTGATTCACCGCACATGTCTGCGTACTTTGATGGTATGAAACGGAGGTGACGATGAAAACGGTGAACGTCAGTGAAGCGAGGGCGAATTTGTCCCGATTGCTGGATGAGGTGGCCGAATCACACGAACCGGTAATCATTATCGGCAAGCGGTCGAATGGCATCCTGATTTCCGAAGAGGACTGGAACTCAATTCAGGAGACGCTGCATCTGCTGTCGATTCCGGGAATGCGCGAATCGATCAGGGAGGGGCTGGAAACTCCGGTTGAAAACTGTTCCGAGGAGCTAATCTGGTGAATTCAAATGTTGCGATAACATCTTGTATAGTCTGAACATAGTTGGAGAATTACTTATGCACGCAGCCATACCATTGGAACAGATGAGTGTTGAAGAGAAGCTTCAAGCGATTGAAGAAATCTGGGCTGATCTTGCCCGGACACCGGAGCAACTTCCCGCTCCGGCGTGGCACGCCGAGGTTTTACAAGTTCGGGAGCAGAGGATTACCGAAGGACGATCACGATTTTTAGATATTGAAGAAGCCAAAAAAGCTGTGAGGGCACAGCTCAAATGAGGGTTCTGGTTCTTGAGGAGGCGACCACTGATCTGGCCGACGGGTATCGTTTCTACGAAGGGCAGGCCAATGGGTTGGGTGAGTATTTTCTTGATTCTTTGTGGTCAGATATTCAGTCATTACGACTTTCTGGCGGCATTCACTCGATCCACAATGGCTATCATCGACTTCTTGCGAAGCGATTTCCTTATGCAGTGTACTATCGCGTTGAGGATGGTGTTGCTCTCGTCCGAGCTATTCTCGATTGCCGTCGCGACCCCAAGTGGATAACGGAACGGCTTGAATGATAAAAGGATAAACACAGGGTAACTTTATTATGGTTTCACGGAGGGCGGTATGATCGAATGTCTCTACCTTGAAGAGGCGAAGTACCTTGACGGATTTCGGATATTTCTCAGATTCAACGACGGGAAATCCGGCATTGTCGATCTGAAGGAGACCGTTTACAGACATGCAGCCGCAACTCCTTTGCGTGATACGGAAGCTTTTTCCCGCTTCTATCTCGACTCATGGCCAACGCTTGCCTGGGATTGCGGCTTCGATGTGGCACCTGAGACGCTGTACGAGAAATGCGCATGATGTTTGAATTGATCCTTATCCGCACTTAGTAAGTTTATTCTTACATCAAACAAAACAAGATCACTATGGATGTATTTATTAGTCACATCACTGAAGATTCAGAAGTTGCAATAGCCTTGAAGGGTTGGATCGAATCTACTTTTTTAGGAAATTATGAAGTATTTGTAAGCTCAGATTCACAAAGTCTTCCAGCTGGCACTAAATGGTTAGATGAAATTACAAAAGCACTTACAAATTCAAAGATTTTACTAATTCTTTGTAGTCCAGAAAGTATTTATCGCCCTTGGATCAACTTTGAAGCAGGATGTGGGTGGGCAAGGTCAATCACTGTTATTCCTATTTGTTATGGAGGTCTCTTCAAGAGCCAATTACCTCAGCCAATTGCAACACTTCAAGCGTTAGAGTTAAACCAAGATTTTCCTGAACAACTGTTTATCGCATTAAAAACTCATCTTAGCATCAAACAATTACCTCGCATTGACTATACTGCAATGTTCTCAGAAATCAGCAATGCTATAAATTCTATGAAAAGAAATAATGCAAAAAATCATAGAACCATAGATTCTACAATAAACGAAAAGAAAGAAGTTGATGATATTGATCCTGAGAAACTTACGATATTAAAGGTATTGGCTCAGGAAAATAGATATTTTTATCTATACGAAATTTCCGATGTTATGAAAATGAATCGTCCACGTGTTGAATATCATTTAGAAAAAATGTGTACCGCAGGACTGGTTTACGCAAAGTACAGCCCCCTTTACCCAACATCATATATATTGGATCACAACGGACGAGAGATTCTATTCAACAAGGGACTGATATAGTTCTTTAATTGATTGCAGACAAATGTTATCGTTGTGCATGAATTCAATTACTGTTATATCAATACTCAAATACTGAATTCATCTTGTATTACCTCAATTATTCCAATTTCCATCACTTTTCCTTCCCCTCAACACACTCCACCACCGTGTCATGCAACACTGGCCTGAACTTCCTGATTTTGATATTCTCCGGTGTCGGCCAGACTCTGTTGCTCAGTAAAATCACCGCTAAATCTTTCTCCGGATCGACCCAGATGCTGGTGCCGGTGAAGCCGAGGTGGCCCCAAGAGGTGGCGGAGAAACGGTGGCCTGCGGATGATTTGCCGCCGGGGGTGACGAGGTCCCAGCCGAGGGCTCTCGGGGCGTCGGTGCGCTTCAGGAAGCGTGTGACCGTCGAAGCCTTGATGTAGCGTTTGCCGTCGAGTTCGCCTCCGTTCATGAGCATTCGCACCAGCTTTTGCAGGTCGCCCGTCGTGGTGAAGAGGCCTGCGTGGCCTGAGATGCCTCCGAGCAGCGCGGCGTTCTGGTCGTTGACGAGCGGGCGGGGGCGGGGGAGCGTCCAGACGCCGTCCTCGCCGGTTGGCGCAATTCGCGGCAGCAATGCGGCTGGCGGCGTGAACATCGTCGAGTTCATGCCGAGCGGCGCCGAGAAGCGGGCGTGGAAGTTGGCCGCGAGGCTCTTGCCCGTCACCTGTTCGATGATGCTGCCGAGCAGAATGAAGTTGAGGTCGCTGTACTCGGTTTTCGCGCCCGGTGCGCTCACGGGCGCGTCACGGTCGATGGCTTGCAGCACTTCGTCACGGGTAGCGCAGGTTTCGGCGAAGTAGGTGTGCGCCCGCAGGCCCGAAACATGGCGCATGAGCTGCTCGATGGTGATGCGTTCCTTGCCGCTGGCGGCGAATCCGGAGCGGAAGCGGCTTATCGGCGTGGTGAGATCGAGCGAGTCGCGCTCGACGAGCTGCATCGCGATGCTCGTGGTGACAACCGCCTTCGTCAGAGAAGCCGCGTCATAGATGGTCGTCGTGTCCACGGGAGCGCTTTTCGCGTCGTAGGTCAGCCGCCCGAATGCGCAGTGGTAGACGATCCGGCCTTTGTGGAGCACCGCGAGGCTCGCGCCAGGAAAAACGCTGTCCGCGACGGCTTGGCGCATCACGCTGTCAAGTGCTGTAAAATCGGGAGTTTTTGCTTCCAGCGTCAGCGCAGCCATCATTACAGCCACGCTGACGAGGAGCGGGAGGAGGATGGTTCGAAGCGTTCTCATCGTGCGTCTCCTGCCGGAAAGCTCAGAAGAGCGTGAAGCGCACGTAACGGTTCGGACGCTTCTTCAGATCGACGAGCAGCGTGTCGAGCGAGACCAGCGTTTTGCTCAGATTGTTGTACAGCGCCGGATCGCTGTTGAGCTTGCCGAGCGTGCCTTTGCTGTCGTTGAGCTGCTTCATCAGCGTCTCGGTCTCGGCGGCAGCGTTCCGCAGATTCACGATGGTTTTCTCGGTGTTGTCGGCCAGCGACTTGTCGTTGATCAGCTTCGGCAGCAATCCCTTGCCATTGTGAAGCTCCGCGCTCACTCTGGTCAGCTCGTCCGAACTCTTGCGCAGGTTCGCCACGGTCTTCTGCAAATCGTCGCCCATCTGCCTGTCCGAAATGAGCCGTCCGGCAGGCCCCTCGCCGTGGTTGAGGTTGTCGAGCAGCTCGTTGAGCTTCTGCATCGTCTGCTTCGCGTTCGAGGAGAGCGCGGCCAGCCCCTCTTCGGGCACGAGCTGGATGTAATCCCCCTCCTGCACCGGTTTACCATTGCCCGCCGTGATGTCCACATACTTGTCACCCAGCACGCCAAGCGAGCGGATCGAGGCCTTCGAGTCCTTGGTGACCAGACCGGCGAAATCGTTCTGCAGTTTCAGGTCAGCCACAACATAGAGCGAATCGTGCTGTTTCGTGAAATTGAGCTTCGAAACGGTACCAATCTTCTTGCCGGAGACCGCCACGAAGTTGTTTTCAGCCAGGCCGTTGACATCTTTGGTCATGATCCTGATGGTGGTCACGCCGGTAAAAATGCTGGTGTTTTTGCCGATGACCAGGCCGAGATAGGCGGCGAACCCGATGCCGAGCAGAAAAAAGATGCCGGTTTTCAGGTCGCTCCATTTCAGTTCTTTCAGGTTTATCATACTTGTCCGAAGTCTTGAAAAGAATTAAAGTTCGAGAATCTTGTCCGACAGGATCGAACGGATGAACGGATGATCCGACTCGTGCAGCTTTTCTGTCGGGCCGTCGAAGATGATTTTGCCCTGATAGAGCACGGCCACCTCGTCGGCGATGGCGAAGACGTCGTCGATGATGTGCGTCACAAAGACCGCGCCGAGGTTGTTGCTCTTTTTGAGCGAGTCGATCAGGTTCAGAATCTTGCGCGAACTGACCGGGTCGAGTCCGGCGGTCGGTTCGTCGAAGAGGATCGTCTTCGGTTTGAAGATCAGCGCCCTGCCGATGGCCACGCGCTTCTTCATGCCACCGCTGAGGCTTTCGGGAAGCTGATCCTCGTACCCTTCGAGTCCGGCGAAACGGATCTGCTCGGTAACGCGGCGGTCGATTTCGTCGTCCGGCAGCCGCAGGTTCTCGCGCAGAAAGAAGCTCATGTTCTGGCTGATGGTCATCGAGTCGAAAAGCGCATTGCCCTGGAAAACGATGCCCATTTTGCGGCGGATCGGGTAGAGGTCGGCCTCCTTGAGATGCGTGATGTCCACGCCATCGACGAAGACCTGGCCGCTGTAGGGCTTGATGAGGCCGAGCATGAGCTTTATGACCGTGCTCTTGCCGACGCCGCTGGGGCCAAGCACCGCCTTGATGGTGTTATCCCGCACGGTCAGCGAAACCTTGTCGAGAATGACCCTTTCGCCGTATTTCAGCGTGACGTTTCTGAGTTCGATCATCTTATTTCAGGAAATCGAGCACGATCTTCGAGACATAGAAGTTGGCGATGAGCACCAACCCCGACGAGACCACGATGCCTTTGATGGTCGAGCGCCCCACGCCCGCCGTGCCGCCCCGTGCGGAAAAGCCGTTGAAGCAGCTGACCAGCGTGATGATGATGGCGAAAACCGGGGCCTTGAGGAAGCTGACGACAAAATCCTTGGGCGCGAGCCTCGGGTAGATCGAGTTCCAGAAGATGCCGGGATCGAGTTTGTGGTAGACCTGAGCGACGAGCGCGGCGGTCTGCAACCCCGCGAAGTCGGAGAGGGCGATGAGTGGCACGAACATGATGAGCGCGGCGGCCAGTCTCGGCATGACGAGCTTGGCGATGGGGTCGGTGCCGAAGGCGCGCAAGGCGTCGATCTGCTCGGAAATCTGCATCGCGCCAAGCTCCGCGCCGTTGCGCGATCCGTAGCGGGCCGCAAGCATCAGGCCCATCAGGAGCGGGCCAAGCTCGCGCAGCACCGCGTTGGAGGTGGAGCGGCCAAGCATCGTTTTCGCGCCGAACTCTTCGAGCAGGTTGCCCACCTCCATCGACATCAGCCCGCCGATAGAGATCGAGCTGACGAGCACAATCGGGATCGACTCGACCCCGCAGATGAGCGCCTGATCCATGACATCCCGCCAGTAGCGCTTCGCTTTGGGCAGAGTGAGGAACGATCTGAGCGCGAAGTAGAAAAACTCCTGCAAGGTCAGGAGAAGCTCTTTCAGGCTGAGCAGCTTCCTTTCCACGAAGTTACCGGTAAGCGTCAGTGGCATAAATTCAAGTTCAATTCATCGAAAATTCGCGCCGGTTCGTCCAGCGGCGCTGTTTCGTGCTGCAAGTATACCAAATCTTGACCGATTATCAGGTAGGGTCTCAAAAAAGTCATCGCTTCGAGGCCGGAACAAGGCGGCTTTTCATCTTGGTCACCCATTCGTAGGGAATCCATATCTGGCCGAAATGGTCTTCGTGATCCTTCAGGCCGTGGTAGTCCGACCCGCCCGAGAAGAGCAGGAAGTACTCGTTGGCGATTTCGCGGTAGTAGTTCTGCCGGTACGTGTCGTGCGAAGGGTGGATGATTTCGAGGCCATCCAGCCCGAAGGAGATGAGCTGCCGGAGGATTTCATCGGGCACGTTCTGCGCCGGATGGGCGAGGAACGACAGGCCGCCCGCCTCGTTGACCAGGCGAATCACCTCTTCCGGATGCGTTTCGATACTTTTGACGTAAGCCGGGCTGTGCGAGCCGAGGTATTTGCTGAACGCTTCGCTGAAACTTTTGACGAAACCGCCATCCTGGAGCACCGCCGCGATGTGCGGACGCCCCACGCTGCCGTTCTGGGCCTTCATGATGATCTGTTCGATCTCGATCTTGACGCCCATCTTCGCCAGCTTCTGCACCATGCGCTCCGCCCGCTCCGTGCGGAGAGAGCGGCAGTGGTCGAGGTAATGCTTCAGCTCCGAGTGCTGATAGTCAAAAAAATAAGCGAGGATATGAATATCATACCCTTTGTAGGCCGAGCTCATTTCTACACCGGGAATAAGCTCCAGACCCGATTCGAGTGCTAATGGCTTTGCTTGGTCTATACCCTTGACGGTATCATGATCGGTGATACTGATGGCTTTCAGCTTGGCATTGACCGCTTTACGTACGATCTCTTCAGGCGTGAACAGACCGTCCGAACATTTGGTGTGTATGTGTAAATCCGCTTTATCAAAGCCATTATGCCCTACACCTGACGAGCTGTATGGCATGGCTAAAGGTTTGGTTTGTTGTTTTTATTCAATCCAACTATATAATAAAATTTCCCGCTCTCTTGTACAGAATTGTCAATATTTTTTTAAGCCTGAAAGTTGCAAAACGTGAGGCCGGGGAACGAAAAAAACAGGAGAAAATCAGGACTATTTTGATTTCTGGTTCGATTTTGCCCGATCATCACCGGAAGGTGGGAACGGCGATGGCTACCGGTGGGCATAATTATGTTGCTGGCGAGCTTAGAAGCAGGCGTTGGTCGTGTGCTCGCGGATGCCGCCCTCTTTCAATGCGCCGGACGGTTTTCTATCAATCCTATAGTACCTATAAGACCTATACGTCCTTTTCTTCACCTACTTCGCAGCCACGTACAGAATCGAGGTCTCAAACGTCATCGGGAAATACTCTGCTTTTTTGAAGCCTGCTTTTTTCAGAATCGCGGTGAAACGTTCGGTTTGCGGAAACTGCTCGACTGAGTTGGGCAGGTAGTCGTAGGCGAAGGTCGATTTGCTGAACATTCCGGCGATTTTGGGCAGGACGTTCTTGAAGTAGATCAGGTAGAGCTTTTTCATCACCGGGTTTCGCGGGATCATCGGCTCGATGATGTAAGCGCAGCCGCCGGGCTTGAGCACTCGGTGAAACTCCTTCATGCCCTGTTCGAGGTTTTCGAAGTTCCGGACGCCGAAACCCGCGCTGACGACGTGGAAGCTCCTGTCCGCAAAAGGCATCTTTTCGGCGAAACCTTCGATGAACTCGATCGACGGATATTTCTTCCTCGCGATGGCGAGCATCTCGGGCGACAGGTCGTAGCCAGTCACTTTTGCGCCAGGGATTTTTGCCATCGATGCAGCCAGGTCGCCCGTGCCAGTGGCGACATCGAGAATTTTCGGTTCGCGCTCTCCGGCGACCTGCTTCCGGGCCTTTTTGGCGGCGACGACTCTCCAGTAGTTGTCGATGCCAAGGCTCAGGAGGTGGTTGAGAAAGTCGTAGGTCGGCGCGACCTCGTCGAACATGGTGCGGATCGAGGAGCGCGACTTGGTTTGTATGAGGGACTTTGCGGTCTCTTTGGAACTACTCATCAGGGTCAGCTTTTTTTACCATAAACCTCTTCGGGGTCGAACATCAAGGTGTCGCAAATCTCCATCGACTCACCGTCCGCCGTACTCCGGTAGAAGCAGGAGTGGTAGCCGACGTGGCACGCGCCGCCTTTCTGCGAAACCTTGAGCAGGAGCGTGTCGCCGTCGCAGTCGATGAGGATGTCGTGCACCTCCTGCATGTTGCCGGACGATTCGCCCTTGAGCCAGAGCTTGTTGCGGCTGCGGCTCCAGTAGCACGCTTTTTTCTTTTCGATGGTCATTCTGAGGCTTTCGAGGTTCATCCAGGCCATCATCAGCACCTTACCTGTCTCGTGATCCTGCACGATGGCGGGCACCAATCCTCTGTCATCAAATTTTACCGTTTCGAGAAAGCTCTTCTGCGTCTCTTGATTCTCGCCCATTGAAGCTGTAGATTAGAATTTTTTCCGTAGTGCCTGCGTTCAATTGACCCGTGAAAGATCAGCCGAAAGCGCCCGGCAGAAAGATTTGCAAGATTGTCAAAAATATTGAAAAACCAAGGCTGCAACCGGGAAAAATTCAACATCATTTTTTTGCGGCTTTTTTGATAAAAACTGCCTTGGCCTCGTCCGCCGGGGCGATATGTTACTCTTAATTTTCATTACCTGACGATATGCAGAATCTGCAGAAGATGCTTCCGAAGTTCTCGATAGCGCTGGCCGTGGTGTTTGCTGCGACCATCGGATATCTGCTGACCCGTGGCAACACCGTGGAAGTCGAGGCGCAGAAAATTTCGAGATCGGAGCTGGTCGAAGCGATCTATGCAACCGGCTATGTCGAGGCGGAGAACATCGCCAACCTGAGCGCCGAGTTCTCTGGCACGGTTCGCTCCATCGGCGCGCTCGAAGGACAGCGCGTCTCGAAAGGGCAGGCGATCATCGTCTTCGACAGCATTCAGCCGCGTCTGGCCGTCGATGAGGCGCGGGCGGCTGTGGCCGAAGAGCAGGCGGCGGTCAGGGACAACAACCTCCGACTGCAACGGAACCGGATGCTTTTGCAGGCCGGAGCCATCTCCCGGCAGGATTTCGACTCGGCGGAGCGCAACAGTTCGCAGTCCGCCGAGCTGCTCCGGCAGCGGCAGGCGCAGCTCAAGAGCCGCGAGGATGATCTGAAAAAGCTCTCGGTGGTCGCGCCGTTTGCCGGGATTCTGACGCTTCAGAATGTCAAGGAGGGGGATTACGTCCAGTCCGGCACGCTCGTGGCGACCGTAGCCGATCCGTCCCGTTACCTCGTAGTGGTCGAGGTGGACGAACTCGACGTGCCGCGTATGCGCACCGGCCTCAAGGCGGTGATCGCCTTCGACTCGATGCCTGAGAAGCGCTTCGAGGCCAGCGTCGTGCGGATCGTGCCCCAGACTGACCGGGTGACGAAGACTTCGCGTGTCTATCTCAAGCTCGACGATCCGGTTCCGGCGATCCAGGGTGGCATGACCGCAACGGCCAACATCGTTTACAACACGAAGAAAGGCTCGCTGCTGGTAAGGAAAAGCTCCATTTTCGAGGAGGAGCGCCGGAGCTATGTCTGGAAAATCGTCAAGGGCAAACTGAAAAAGCAGGCAATTCGTACCGGCGACAGCGATCTCGTGTTCATTGAAGTGACCGGCGGCCTCGATGCCGGGGATGTCGTGGTGAGTTCGCCGCAGGAGAAGTTCCGCGACGGCATGGAGGCGCGGATTGTCAAGAACGGCAAAAAGAGTTCCTGAGCTTTATCCGGGAGAGTATTGATGGGCGCGAAGCGAATGGTCGTGGTGCTTGTGGCGCACGGAGAGGCCGAGACGGCGGGTTTTCTTGATAATTACCGGGTGAGTCTGCACACCCTCCAGCGAGCCTCGGAGGTCATCCCCGTGCCCTTGCCGCTGCGCCATTTCATATCGCTCAGCTCCTCCGTCAGAAAAAAGATCGGCAAAAAAACATCCGGCTCGCCTCAGAATCCGCTGACGAGGCAACAGGCTCGCGCGTTGCAGGCGCATCTCGACGGGATGAATGCCGGGGTGACGTTCGAGGTGATCGCGTCGTTTTCAGCTTCCGAACCAAGCGTCGAAGCGGTGCTCGAAAAGCGCCACGGCTTTGACGGCGTGATCGTGGTGCCGATGGCTCCGGTGGACAACGCCATGAGCTGCGGGTTGCTCTGCGCGCATCTTTCGAAAAGCTGCTCGCCCGATGAGCTTGCCCGCACGCGGGTGGTCGGGCGGCTCTGGGAGGACGAAACGCTGCATCGGGTCTATCTCGATTATCTCTTCGGAAGCGGTCGGGCGCTGCCAAGTGGCCCGAGAGAGCGGAATGCGCTGATGCTGCTGTTTCATGGTACGCTCGTCGAAGATCGCAACGGCGCTCCGCCCGCGTTCCACACCGGTCACGCGGAGACGGTCGAGTTTGCGCGGCGGCTCGCCGTTCTCATCGAATCCGATCCGCGAACGCCGTGGGGCACGGTCATGACCGCGTTCCTCAATCATGACGTGGGCGGCAAGTGGAGCAACCCTTCATTTGAAGAGGCCGTGCGGATGCTTGGCGGCAAGGGATTTCAGCATGTTTCGCTCTTCGCCGCCGGTTATTTCTCCGACGGCAACGAGACGATTCATCGCGAACCGGCGCTCTCCGCCATCGAGCCGGGCGTGGTGGTCGAGTCGATTCCCTGCCTGAACGATTCGCCGCATCTGATCGCGTGCCTCGCCCAGCGGATCGTCACCGCATCCCGGCAGATTCTGGCTTTTTCCGGCGATTTTGAGCGTATGATCGTATGAATCGAGCCTGACAGGTTTATATTACGCAATGTGAAAAATTTCGCTGACCACTCCGTAAACTCCGTCTCGGAAAAGGGGTTGGCGACACTGCCAATTGTCCGCCTCTCCGCCTGGGGATGCCGGTTTTTCAACGACCTCTTTCCGATTCCCGACGAGGGGCTGGCAAGAGCAACGACGAGGATTTCATTATGGAGCACAGCCGGGAAACGATTGCGATGCTTATCGATGCCGACAATTCGCCGAGCGACAAAATCGATTTCGTCCTGGCCGAGATGGCCAAATATGGCGTGGTCAACATACGCCGGGCCTACGGCAACTGGAAAAGCCATTCGCTGAAGGGATGGGAGGATAAACTGCACGATTACGCCATTCGCCCGATCCAGCAGTTCGATTACACCAAGGGCAAGAACGCTACCGACATGGCGATGACCATCGATGCGATGGATCTGCTCTTCAGCAAGAAGCTCGACGCCTTCTGCATCGTGTCGAGCGACAGCGATTTTACGCCACTCGTGATGCGTATTCTGTCGGAAGGATTGAACGTTTACGGGTTTGGACAGAAATCGACCCCGTCGCCGTTCGTGAATGCCTGCTCCACCTTCCTCTATCTCGATTCGTTCGCTGGCGAGAAGGAGCAGGCCAAGAGCGACAGCTTCCGCCGCAAGAGCAGCCACGAACTGCGGAGCGACGGCAAGCTGCGGACGCTGCTGCTCAACGCCGTTGACAGCGCCCAGGAGGAGGATGGGTGGTCGAACCTCGCCAAGATCGGCAAGAACATCGCCAACCAGGCGTCGTTCGATCCGCGAAACTACGGCTTCAAGCGGCTCTCCGACCTGGTTCGCACCATCGATATGTTCGACATCGAGTTCCGCAACAACCACTCCGAACTCTACATCCGCGACAAACGCAAAGGCCGTAAACCCGACACTCTGCCCGCCGAAGCGCCGATAGCCGCCCCGGTTTCGCAGGAGCCGCCGCCGGTCGAGCCAACAGCGCCGAAGCCTGCCGCCGCCGAGGTAGTATCGACAACTCCAGCCTCGTCGCAAGCAGAAGAGCCGAGACCTGTTAAGGTGAAGCCGGAACCGCCGGTTGCGTCAGAACCGGAAGCGCCGAAAGCCGTCGCGCCAGACCCGGTCAAGCCCGAAGCAATAGAGACGGAACCGCCCGCGCCAGCGCCGGGTGCCGCTGAACCCGAGGCGACCGCGCCAGCCACGCCTGAAACGCCGGAGCCTGCCGTCGCGGAGACGCCCGCTGCCGAACCCAAGCCCGCGAAGCGCAACGCATCCCGCTCGTCGAGATCGAGATCGAAGAGCGCCAAACCCGCCGCGAAACCCGCCCCGTCGCCGGAGCCGCCAGCGGAGATTCCCGCCGAGCCAGCCCCGGAACCGGTGGTCGTCGCCGAACCCGAACCTGTTCAGCCATCAGCCGAAACTCCCGCGCCGGAGAAAAAGCCCCGTCGCCCCGCCCGCCGCAGACCCGCCCGCAAAAAGAGCGAACCGGAGGGCGCACCAGCGCCCGCCGAGCCGGAGGGGTAGAAGCGGTTATCTTATAAGACCTATAGGACTTATAGGTCTTATGGGACTTATGGGACGGAAGAGATGAAGAGGATTCTTTCGGATTTTTGATTTCGCACTGTAGGGGGCGGGTTTCATGCCCGCCCTTTTTTATTGTCCCAAGCTGTTCAAAAATTCTTCCGGATCAATATCCCGCGCGCGAACAAAGTGCAACGCGGTTGCTTGATACTTTTCCATGTAGGGAAGGTGATCTGTCAAGGGCGTTATGATTCGCAAGGCTTCCGAAAGACAGTCCAGAGATTTTTCTCTGTCAGGGACGGACTGCAAATAAAATATTCCAAGGTTTATGAGCGTCCCAGCCACTTAGGGCAGAAACACCTGAGGATTGGTTTCCGCCAGCTCTCGTCTGATTTGGAGCGCTTCACGATACCCCCGCTCCGCGGCCTCGAACTCGTTCGTGTCTTGTTGCAGGTTGGCCAGATTGTTGAGCGTCATGGCGACATAAGCGGCATCCCCATAGAGTGGCTGGGAGCAATTGCCAAAAGTTGTGTTTTGAAGTTGCTTAAGCGGCAAGTGATTCCTCGATTCCGTTGATAAATTTGACGCCGCTCAAGACCTTCTCGATGAGTTGGTGCGCGTTCAGTTTTCTCCATTTCAGCGACGCCCGTTCGGCCAGCATGAACACCATGGCCAGCGTCGTTGCCATGCTGCCTTGTCCGCGGGTTTTGGCCGTGCGGAGTCGAACCGTGGCAATTGCCGATTCGATCGTGTTGGTACTGCGAATACGCTGCCAGTGCGCTGCCGGGTAATGGGAGAACGTGAAAAGACTCGACTCGTCCTTCATCAGCGCCGCGACCGCTTTCGGATATTTGGCTTGGTATCGCTCCTGAAAGCGAATGTATGCGGCTCGGGCATCCTGTTCGGTTTCGGCCCGGTAGATGTCGTGGATCAGCGATTTGGCGCTCGGCTGAACGGTTTTCGGCATCTTGTCCAGCACGTTGGCCGTCTTGTGCAACCAGCACCGTTGCCGTTCGGCTGTCGGATAGACCTGACCGAGCGCTTTCCAGAAGCCGAGCGCTCCGTCGCCAATGCACAGTTTCGGCGAGGGCATGCCCCGTTCCTTGAGGTCGCGCAACAGTTCGAGCCATGACTCCGCGCTTTCCCGGTAGCCGCCAGTGACAGCGACCAGCTCCTTCTTGCCGTCCTCGGTCGCGCCCATGACCACCAGTACGCACAAACGGCCTTCGTCGTGCCGCAGGTTGAAATGGATGCCGTCGACCCACAGGTAACCATACTGCGCCAGATGCATCGGACGATGATTCCATTTCCGGTGCTCTTCCTGCCAGAGATACTTCATTCGCGTGATCGAAGCTGACGAAAAACCCGCCGGAAGCTCGCCAAAGAGCTGTTCAAACGCCGGAATGAAATCGTTGTTCGACAGGCCGCCGAGGTAAAAAGAGCGGCAACGCCTCTTCGATATGCAGGGTTTTTCTCATGTATTTCGGGATCAGCGCGCTGACAAAAGGTTTGATGGACGGCACCAACGAACGGTTTCGAGGCACCTTCACCGTCAGTGGGCCGACCG
>JAAXXD010000117.1 GCA_013334655.1 Chlorobaculum sp.
CGGGCCGCAGTCGGAGTGGTTCCCGACCATCCGCTTCGGCGTGGTCGCGAGCAAAAGCTACGCCGACGGCATCAGGCGCGTGCTCGCGGACGAACTCGGAATGCAGTGCCTCTTCAGCCACGACTCGTCGGAAGCGGACAACGCCGCCGTGCGCGAGGAGATCGCCAAAACGCAGCCGCAATTTTTGTTCGGACGGATGCCCGACAAAATCTACCTCGCCGAAGCCGACGCCAAAAGCCGCTTCATCCCGGCGGGCTTTCCCGGACCCATCGTGCGCCGCGCGCTCGGCACGCCCTTCATGGGCCACAGCGGCGTGGTCTGGATAGTGCAGGAGATCGTCAACGCGCTCTACGACATGCTCTTCAACTTCCTGCCCATCACGCGCCGCCAACCGGCCTCGGCAGCCCCGACCCAGCCGCTCAAATGGACGCCCGAAGCCAACGCGATCCTCGAAGAGATCGTCAAAAAAGCCCCCTTCATCAGCCAGATTTCCTTTGGCCGCGAACTCAAACGCAAAGCCGAAAATCTGGCGGCAAGCCGCGGCCTCGACACGGTAACGCCCGAGTTGCTCAAGCAGCTCGCATAGCGCGTAATTCTTTGTAGGGGCGGGTCTTGTGCCCGCCCTGTTGGGAATGCCGTGGACGTTGTGGACGAAGTTGACAGAATGGAGGGGGAGTGACTGTCTTAAAAGCTATACCAAAGCATCATTGATTGATGTACCTTGCTTTTTTTGCTGTCATTCTGAGTCCGACAAAGTCGGGCGAAGAATCCAGAGGATTTCCGTAATACCTTATAAATCAGTCAATTAACAGGCGTTTTCGGAGAAACTGGATTCTTCACTTCGTTCAGAATGACAATCGAATAAAAGAATTCGTTTTGTCATGACCGAATGACTTTTAGACAACCTCCTGCAAGCAAAACCCCCACGCATTTCCCAACTTTTTTACGAACTTACGACGTGTGCATTCCACGCCAACCAACCCCCTGCTATGCGAACGATCAGAATATTTCTCGCCTCGTCCAGCGAGCTGAAAGCAGACCGGGAGTCGTTTGAAATTGAAATCAATCGCAAGAACAAGCTTCTCGCGGAGAAAGAGATATTTCTCCATCTCGATATTTGGGAAGACCTTCCCACGCATATGTCGCAAACGCGCTCGCAGGATGAGTACAACAAGCAGATCGGATCGGCGGATATGTTCGTGCTGCTTGCCTGGAACAAGGTTGGCAAATTCACCGACGAGGAGTTCGATGTCGCTTACCGCTTGTTCAAATCCAACGGAAAGCCGTCGATTTTCACCTGGTTCAAGGAACCGCCACAAGCCGCCGAGCCAAGCCTTCAGGCATTCAAAGACAAGCTTGCCGGGTTGGGACATTTTCCTGCGTTTTACAAAGATGCCGTCGATTTGTTGCTTCAGTTCAACAAAGAGCTTGATCGGCTTGTCCTTGCCAAGCGATACAGTGTTTCGACTCAGAACAATTCTGTCATCAGTTATGGCAGCAAGGAAATAAAAAAGTATCTCGGTCTTCTGCCGGTGATTCCAGAGGTGTTCATCGGGCGTGACGAGAAACTCCAAGAGGTGCACGACGCGCTTTTCGATGGCGACAATCTTTTGTTGCTGGTCAATGGCGAGGGGGGGATCGGCAAGACGACGCTGGCGGCGAAGTATTACCAGCGATACTTTGAGGAGTACGCGCATCTTGGCTGGGTGTTTGCCGAACGGAGCCTCGGCGACGCTTTGCTGACGCTGGCCGAGCCGCTGAAGGTGACGTTCGAGCCGACTGACTCCGCCGATGCGCGCCGCGAAAAGCTGCTTTGCGAAATGGCCTCGCTGAACAAGCCCTGCCTGCTCGTGATCGACAACGCCAACGACCTTGTCGATCTTTCGGCGCACTACCACGAACTGCGCAAGTGCCCGAATTTCCACATCCTGCTGACCACGCGCATTACGGAGTTCGCTCACGCCAGCACTTGCCGGGTCGGCCATCTCGACGAAGCGGCGGCTATGCGGCTTTTCACGACGCACTATCCGGGGCACGACCACGCCGAGGACGAGCTGCTGAAAGAGATGCTGCGAGCCGTCGGCTACAACACCCTCGTCATCGAGCTGCTGGCCAAAAACCTCGCCACGGTCAACCAGTTCCGCACCGGCTATGCGCTGGCTCAAATGCTTGACGATCTGCGGAGTCCCAAGCTGTTTGGCCTGAGCAAAAGCGAGAAGGTGCGGACAGAGTACAACCCCGGCAAATTCGGATTGAGGGAGGAAGAGCCGGAAAAGGTCATTGCCGCCATGTACGACCTCGCGAAACTCGAACCGGGCGAAGAGCAGCTTCTGTGCATCTTTTCGGTACTGCCCGCCGAACCGATTACTTTTGAGACGCTCGAAGCGCTGCAACCCGGAAACGATGAGCTTGAAAAATCTCTCCGTGCCCTCGTCCAAAAAGGGTGGATCGAGTACAACGCCGCAGCGAAACAGTTCAAGTGCAGCCCGGTCGTTCAGGCGGTGACGCGACATCAGATCGGAGATCGATTGTTCGAGCAGTGCGAAACGCTTTTTGATGCGCTGATCGAAATGCTTGAGTACGAATCCGCTACAGGACATTTACTTAATACGAGTTACCTGTCAGGCGCTCTGTACGCACGATATGCCGAGATAGCCATTGAATATCTTGAAAGCGCCCGCTATGAAAAAAGGTTGCTTAATAATCGTATTGGAATATTTTATCGTACGACGGGTCAACTGGAAAAAGCGTTGAGCTTTTTGGAAAAGAGTACAAGATTGTTTGAAAAACTGTACGAGTCGGATCGATCTAATTCTATCTTCAAAAACGCGTTGTCAGCATCGTACTTACATCTGGGAGATACTTACACTTTGTTTGGCCAACTGGAAAAAGCATTGAGTTATTTTGAGCAGTTTAATCAGTTACTTGAAGAGTTGTGCGAGTCGAACCAAGAAGATGTCGAGTTTAAACTCGGCTTGGCGGTATCGTACTCAAAACTTGGAATAACCTACACAACTTTGGACGACTTGGAAAAAGCGTCGAGCTTTTTTGAGAAGAATGTAATATTGAGTGAAGAGCTGTACAAGTCAGATGGTTCAAATGTGAGCGTCAAATATGGATTGTCAGCATCGTACGACAAGCAGGGAAATACATACCGTTTGTTGGATCAACCGGAGAAAGCATTGAGCTTTTTTGAGAAGTGCAATCAGTTACTTGAAGAGCTATACGAGTCGAACCGGGCAAATGTATTGTTCAAAAACGGATTGGCAATCTCTTACTCAAAACTGGGAGTCACGTATACAACGTTGGATCAACCAGAAAAAGCATTGAGCTTTTTTGAGAAGTACAACGATTTGCGTGAAGAGCTGTACGAGGCAAACCCTACAAATGTCAACTTCAAAAACGGACTGGCGATTTCTTATGCAAGATTGGCCGTTTTCAGCCGCAATCAGCACAACGATAAGGCGCAAACCCGACGCTGGCTCGAGAAGGCGGAGAGGCTCTGGGCGGAATTGGTCAATGACTTTCCTGCGTATGCCGAGTTTCAGAAAAACTGGTCGCAGGTCAAGCGTGACCTCGAAGCATTGTAATCGCGCATCACCCGTCCACTTCATCCGCGCCATCCACGAAGTCCACGGCGTTACCAGCAGGGCGGGCATAAAACCCGCCCCTACAGGAAAAATCCACCCGCCGAATTCCTTTCTTGGAGAATTCCAGAATTTTTTGCATTATGCCCGACTTCTTATCGGTACGGGGATTAAGACACGCCGCTGATTTTCAGCTCGGCGTAGAGAACAGCCCTCCCGTCCGGCGAATACTGACAAAAAGCGGCTGTCAAGGATTTTCCCCACTGAGGGGGAGGGGCCGGTCTAAAGACCTTCGCCCCGGCAACATGATTATGGACAACAACCCAATGTCTGAAATAACGGATGACCGTCAACAGGTGATCGTCACCTTGCCCGACGGTTCTGAAAGAAGCTATCCCACCGGCGTCACCGGTCTCGAAATCGCGGCCTCCATCGGCAAAAAGCTGGCGCAGGCGGCGCTCGCCATCACCATCGACGGCAAGCCGCGCGACCTCGGTACGCCGCTCACCGCGAACGCGAGCGTTTCGATCATCACCTTCGACTCCGCCGAGGGCAAGGAGATTTTCTGGCACAGTTCGAGCCACCTGATGGCCCACGCCATCGAGGAGCTGTTCCCCGGCGCGAAGTTCGGCGCTGGCCCGGCCATCGAGCAGGGCTTTTACTACGACATCGCCTGCGAGCACCGCTTCAACGAGGACGACCTCCGCGCCATCGAGGCGA
>JAAXXD010000118.1 GCA_013334655.1 Chlorobaculum sp.
TTCGGGACGATGCCATGCCGATGCAAAAATCAGGACGCTGGATACAGGTCACGTTCGAAGCCAATTCAAAAATTAAAAAAGTCAACCAATATAATATAAAATAGTTGCCAACCAGTACCGGGGGTGGCCATAATCCACAAAACCGCCGATGCCGACAGAGGGGGACGCGGGGGGCGCCGTGGTTCGCGACGTGTCGGTAGGCGATAGCTTCCGCTGGACGCATACTCCGCGCTCACCGACTCGATTAACGACTTACCGATTACAGGTTGCGTAAAACATGGGAACTTTACGTTCACTGAGTGCGGATTACTTTTTCCTCTCCGCCTCTTTTTCCGCCCGAAGCTTCTCGATAGCCTTGCGCACATCGGCTTCCCACGGGAACGGCTCGTTCTTTGCCGGATCGTAGGGCGGCAAATCGGGAATGGGGATGTTCATTTCCCGGAGCAGCTCGGTTGCTTTCTCAAGCTCGTATCGCCATACAAAAGGTTCGCCATCCGCCCATGCCCGTTTGTATGCTGCAAGCGCATGCTTTTTTGCTTGCTCAAGATCGCCAAGTTCCCGCCAGAGCATGGCGAGAAAGCGGTGCGCTGGTTCGCGGAGAGTGGACAACCGTTCCGCCTCGTGCCGCGCTTCGTCCGGGGAGTGGAACTGACCGAGGTTAAATTTGGCGAGCGCCAGCCCGGTTTCCGATCCGGCATCGGTCAGCCCGCGCTCCCGCGCCATGCTCAGTGCCTCATGGAAGCTTTCAGCGGCAAGCCGCCACTCTTGTTGTTCAAGCCGCCATTCGCCTCGTAATGCAATGATACTGCGTAATGTTGATCTATTATTATCCTTTCTGGCAAGTCTCTCTGCGGTTTCAAGATGCTTTTCCTCCAGCAAGCCTTGAAAGAATTGATTCCAAGCGAAAACGCATTCGGTTTCGCCTTGGCGATAATAACTTCTTGGCCAAGCACGACCTAATGGGTCTAACTTTTGCCATGTTGTCGTTGCCTCATACCATTGGCCAGTGATTGATTGGAAAGAGAAAATAGAAAGCAAGCTCATGTATAATCTTGTTCTATTATCAAGTGTTACATTTAAATCATGATCAAGAATGCTTACTCTAAGAGATTTAGTCAACAAAATATGATTTTCGAAACAATTTGAAATATTACAAAGTCTAACACTCACGGCTTCCCAATTTTTTCTTTCTAACTCAGATAGTAGTGACGTGCAATACGCTGCAATTGTGATTTCATGATCGTAATTAACGCTTAATGCTATTGCAGTATAGTTGACGATTTCACTTGCGATTTCAATGTCAATATTTTTTGGCATTTGATCCCATCCGAAGGGAAATAACGGCTGAAGCAATGATAGCGTTTCTGTGTGGGCTTCTAAATTAAAAGTAAGTGTATCAGCTAAATTATAAAGATAATTAATCACAGCATTCTCAAAACGCTCAAGCTTGAGCAGTGTACGGACAACCTGTATACCAGTCGCAACATCCTCGATGGTTTTGGCTTGCTCGTATGGCTGGTGAGGTAGTGATGAAAAGTGGTCTATTACATGCTGTCCGTAGCGGGTTGTTTCCTCTGTTTTCATCGCTCCAGCAGCTACGCCACGAACGACCGGGTGCAGGTCGTATCGGCGTGAATGCCTATCGAATTGAAGAAGGCCGCGTTGTTCGAGGTCTTTGACGGTTTCTGGTAATTTACCCGGTGCTTCACGGAGCTTTTCCTCATCTGGTTCACACGGAATATGTGGATTGAAGGCACTCAACGTTTCATAATCTACTGATGCTGATATAAGCGCAAGAGTTGAGAGCAATTGACGACTTTTTTTAGGTAATGCTTCAAAAGCCGTTGTTAGAATATGATTTCTTCTCTGGGTGAGATCGAGTTTGGCAAGATTGAGATATGCCCCGCCTTGCGAGGAGGCGTCGGCAACCCAGGCGTCGAAGTTGCCCCTGTCTGGCAAATAATTCGCGACCAACCCGGCAAGCACACCGATGACGAGCGGGTGGTTGTCGCAGTTCTGCGACAGGTACTCCTGTATTTTTTCAGAACTTCCTCTGATTTCGCAGGCACGGAAAAGCGCTTCGGCATCCGCCGGGCGAAGGCCGGGCAGGGTGATGCGTTTCGCGCCGGGAATTGGTTGCCCGGCGGGATTGAGCAACGCTCTCGGCGTGA
Organism: Chlorobaculum sp.; assembly: GCA_013334655.1. Taxonomy (GTDB): domain Bacteria; phylum Bacteroidota; class Chlorobiia; order Chlorobiales; family Chlorobiaceae; genus Chlorobaculum. Next base: position 2,172 of record JAAXXD010000118.1, read on the forward strand.
GGCGTGAACTGACGAGGATTTTTGATGGCGCGGCAGCGGCAAGGCGGCGCAACAGGTCGCTCTCCTCTTCCCGGATGGCGTCGCACGGGTTGCGGTTCAATATTTTATCGGTCGGCGCGTTTGCCTCTTCGTCCGGCACTTCGGCAGCGTCGATGCGGTGGTAGGCAACCAGCACACGCTCCAGTCCGTCGAGAATGAGCAGCCACGGTTTTTCGTGTAGGCAGGCGATGAGTTCCTCTGCAAGCTCCGGCGTTTTCTTCTTTTCCAGCTCTTCCATCGGCCTGCCGGTCATGTACGCCAGCGCCCGGCGGCAGAAGTCCGCCATCACCGCGCCGCGTTCGTAAAACGAATACCAGAAGCGACCCGCCCAATCCGCACGAGCCGTCGTGGCATGTTTCGTCGCCCACTCCCACGTCAACATACTCTTGCCATTGCCGCCAATCGCTTCGTACAAGAGCAGATTGGTCGGATCAGCCGCCTTCGCCCAATCATCCAACTCCTGCAACTGCGCCTCGCGCCCGATAAACTTGTGCGAACCGATATAATCCGGTTCAGCATAAAACGCCGGAGGCGCAGGAATCACGCGCCCGCGATACGTTTGGTGAGGCGCAGGCGCGGGTTGAGGTGGTTCGACATGTTGCGGTTCGAGAAGCTTCTGCAATTCCGTGAGAGGCGCGGCAATTTGTCGGGTAAACTCGTCGAGACTGTTAAAAACCGCATAGACACGATGAACTTTTGAGTCGGGTGATTGCTGCTTTGTCCGTTCTCTGAAGGCATTGAGCTTGATGATCTTTTCAGGCTCTTTTTCTACATCTCTCGGTTTTACATCATGCTCTTCGCCCATCAAGAATAGTAATGTCGGACGCCCAAGTCGAGCTGCTTCATTGAATTCGAGTTCTGTGATGGAGAGCTTGTCGGGATTTCGGCGGGGACATTCCGGCGTCTGTCCATACCTTTGCCCGATGATCAAAATATAAGCGGTACTGTCACGCACTTTTTCCAGAGACGATTCAATGACATCGACAAGCTTCGCCGAATCATGCTCCATGATATTCGGATGAAGCCCGTGGCTGTTGATAGCATCGCTGAGTAAATTTCGATGAGCTGCGAGGTCGGATCCGGTACTCGAAATCATAACCTGATGCAGAAGCTGCGGTTGATGATTCGTCTTGCCATTCGTGCCATCAGAGGCAGATTCCGGTTTGCTCATCGTCCGATCCCCCGGGGTTGAAGTACTTCGATTGGAATAGTTTCAGCGCAATAGAAAAATGTACTGAAAAAATCGCTTTGACGTATTCCATTCAGACGATTTTCCGGTATCGAATTCAGGTCGAATCCTCTCTCATCTCATGAAAAAAGCAGTCGTAACGGTCATACCGTAGCGGAAATATCTGGCGAGAAACAATGTCGCGACAGCACTATGGCTGATGGGGCTTGGAGAAGTTCCTGAAAACCTCAACTCGCCCCATTCACTCCATCAACGCCCTCCGTAAGCTTCGGGTTCGCGGGCGATGACGGTTAGCAGGACGCGCGCCGCGCGTTCTGGTTTGCGGCGGTTTTGCTCCCAATCCTGCACGGCGCGAATATCGAAACCGAAACGTTTCGAAAATTCCGGCTGCGTCAATCCGAGCCTCTTGTGGATTGCTTTCACATCCACCTCATCCGGCACATGGGCTACAAAACCCTCGGTCTCTTCTCCACGAGCATAAGCAAGCGCTTGCCGCGCCGATTTGATCAGTTTATTTCCTGCCTCTGACATTGCGTTTAACTCTGATATATCTCTTTACGATGACCAACGCGAAGGACCAAAACGGTTATCGTTTCATTGTTAATTTCGCAAATCACTCGATAATCGCCGACACGGTATCGCCAGAGACCAGAAAGGCCACCCTTCAGCGCCTTGCCGGAAGACTTGGGATCACCTGAAACTCTCTCCCGGAGGTACTTGAGAATCCTCTTCGCCGCGGACTTGTCAAGTTTGGCAAGCTCTTTTTCTGCCGACGATGTAAACTCAATCTTCCAGGCCAAGACGTTTCTCCACTTCGTCTATGCCTGAAACCGGCTCCTCGCCTTGCCTGACGCGCTGGAGAACCTCTTCGGCCAGATAAATATCTTCCAGATCG
>JAAXXD010000048.1 GCA_013334655.1 Chlorobaculum sp.
CATTCCGAACAGAGTCGTTAAGCCCAGGAGAGCCGATGGTACTGCTTCATTGCGGGAGAGTAGGTCGTCGCCGAGTTTTTATACAGCACAAAAAGCCCGCTTTCCCCCGCGGGCTTTTTTGCGTTATGGCGGGAATTCTCGGATGGACATGGGCCAGCACCGACGAGCATTTAGTGGAGGCAAAAAAGGAGGCCGCTGGTTTCCGGGATTGGGAACGTCGAACGGGTTGAATGGAACCTTAAATTGACGTTTAACTGCAACTTACGATGAATCCATCATTTGACCGGCGAAAAACCACAAGCTTCGGACTGTTCTTCTCGTTTACCATCATGCTTGCCTCGGGAATTATCCTCTGGAAGTTTCCACGCATATCAAACTTGGGCGAAGTGGCGGAGTTCGGCGGGCTGGGCAAACCTGCCTGGCTGAGCCAGCACATTGTATTCGGCGTTCTCTTTGCCGCGCTTTCACTCTACCATCTTTTCGGCGTCAATCGAAAGCTATTTTTCTCTTACCTCAACAGGAAAACTAACGCAGGAGGATCGCGCTGTAGTACGGAACTGCTCGTGACACTACTTTCAACGGCATTGATTTTTGTTGGCACGGTTCTGCACGTGACGCACTATTCGACCGGTGAGAACTCTGTGAATGAAACATCCGGTTCTTTCGCGCAAAACGGCGACAATCGGAATGCGGCTTACGAACAAAACGAGGAGTTTACTGAGCGATCACGGCACCGTCATTTTTTCCACGACGATTACGACGACAGAGGCGCATCACCGCAGATTGCCGAGCGCGGTGACGCCGCCGGAGGGAGCGATGAAGCGTTATTCACGCCAGAGTCGAGAACGGTCAGCCGTTCCCCGAACAACGGTGCACCCGACGACGAACTTCATCGCCGCAGGACCGCGAGTTGCGCTTCGTGTCACTGAGGTGGTATAACGAGAGGCGTAAATCTCAGGTATATCGCAAGTATGCCAGGCGTTGATTAACATTCCCAGCGCGGCGTTGCCGTCTGCCATAGAGCTCCTGCTTTGAGATTGATCTCGCGATTTTCTACAATAGAAATGTATTCTGATTTCTTTTTATTTTTTATATCGTCGAAGCTATCACTAAAATCTATAGCTCAATTCTATGTAAATATGGTATCGATTGACGACAATGAAAAAATTATTGTTCTTGATTCATGGTATTTAAAAACAAACAAATAAAAAGAGTTTTTTATGCGTGCAAAGAAAATTCTTATGATTGTCGGTGACTTTGTATAGGATTACGAAGTCATGGCGCCTTTTCAGGCGCTTTCAATTGTAGGATATACTGTCCATGCCGTCTGCCCGGATAAAAATGCGGGAGACAAGGTGCGAACCGCTGTGCATGATTTCGAGGGCGATCAGACCTACATGAAAGAAGGGTCACAATTTCACCCTGAACGCTACGTTTGCGAAGATAACCGCTGAAGAGTACGATGCGCTGGTCATTCCAGGCGGACGTGCGACGGAATACATCCGATTGAACGAAACCGTGCTCAGTATGGTGCGTCATTTCTCGCAGGCTCAAAAAAGCCGATTGCAGCTATTTGCCACGGCTCGCAAGTAATTGCTGCTGCGGGAGTTATCGAGTGTCGAAGCTGCTCTGCCTATCCGGCGGTTGGACCGGATGTCAATTACGCTGAAGGCTGTTATGTAGATATTCCGGTCGATCAGTGCCATGTAGAAAGTAATCTTGTTACCGCGCCAACATGCCCGAGCATCATGAGTGGCTTGCAAAGATTCTTTGGGTGAAGGGAACAAAGATTGAATTATAGCTTTCGAGAGAGGATTTCGGTCAAAATGAGAAAAGCCTATAATAATACGATAGTTATTATAGGCTTTTTGATATATGAAATGGTATAACTTATTTATAGATGATTTTATGAAGAGGCTACAAATCGAGACGATGCAGCGCTATGATAATTCCGAAGATCGCTCAAACTGGTTATTGATGCGGTTGGGATGGTTCAACAGAATAACGAAATCGATTGAGTGCTCGAATGCCGAAGCGAGGTCATTGGATGTTGAGATCGGAAGCCGCGGTCACCCTTTCCTGTGGCGTGGAGAGGTTACTGTGAATGTTCAGCAGTAAAGTGCTGCTTGTCCGTTAATTCAGGAATTTCATGGGAAGCTTCATGCAGATCGATCAGCATGAATATTTCTGGTGACTTCTTTCTGCGATTGGATTAATGGATGACGCGGATGAGTTCCTATCAGCCGGAATCTTTGGAGGCCGTCCTTCGCAATGATAAAGGTGAGAAATAAGATCGTTTGCGCCGGAAAATGAGTGCCGGATTTCATATTTTGACTGTTTCTGAAAACGGCAGCGTCTGCCTGCCCCGGAGGATGGTTACCGAACCTGCATGTGCACCACCAAACATCATCTATGAAATCAGAGTTTGTTCAGCCTGCCCCGATTTGGCAGGAGCGGCCTTTCGATGGTCGCCGCCGAGTCGTGATCGACCGCGTGTTCCCTGAAATCGATGGAGGCCGCTTTCCCGTCAAGAGGATCGAGGGGGAGCGGATGGAGGTCGAAGCCGATATTTTCACCGATGGCGCGGATACCATTGTGGCCGAACTGCTCCATCGCCGGAAGGGCGAGCCGGAGTGGAACGCGGTTCCGATGACGCATCTCGGCAACGACCGCTGGACGGCTGCTTTCGAGGTCGGCCTGCCGGGTATGTATGAATATACCGTCCAGGCCTGGATCGACCATTTCGAGACCTGGCGGAAAGGGTTGCGGAAGAAGCTCGATGCGGGACAGGAGGTCGCGCTCGACCTGCGTATTGGCGCGACGCTCGTCGAGCTTGGAGCGGCGCGGGCGAAGGACGAAGATTCCGGTACGTTGCACCACTTCATTGGCCTGCTCTCTGTCGGCGGGCGCGAGGCGGCAATCGAGGCGGCGCTGAGCGAGGGCCTTGCGGCTGCGATGCAGCGCTCGCCCGAAAAAGCGATGGCGAGCCTCTACGACAAATCGCTCCAGCTCCAGAGCGACCGAAAACTGGCCGGGTTCAGCTCCTGGTACGAGTTCTTTCCCCGCTCGTGGTCGGAGGAGCCGGGCAAGCACGGTACCTTCCGCGACTGCATGAAGCTGCTCCCGCGCATCGCTTTGATGGGCTTCGACGTCGTTTACCTGCCGCCGATCCATCCCATCGGTCTCTCGAAGCGCAAGGGGCGCAACAACGCGCTGGTCGCCGGGCCAAACGATCCGGGAAGCTGCTGGGCGATTGGCAGCCCCGACGGAGGCCACACCTCGGTGCATCCCGAACTCGGCACGATGGAGGATTTCGAGGCCTTCGTCGCCGAAGCCGAAAAGCACGGCATTTCGGTGGCGCTCGACATCGCCTTCCAGTGCTCGCCCGACCATCCGTGGGTCGAGGAGCATCCGCAGTGGTTCCGCTGGCGTCCCGACGGCACGGTGCAGTTCGCCGAGAATCCGCCCAAGCGTTACGAGGATATTCTGCCCATCGACTTCGAGTCAGCGGACTGGCAGAATCTCTGGATCGCCCTCAGGGATATTTTCCTTTTCTGGATCGACAAGGGGGTCAAGGTGTTCCGCGTGGACAATCCCCACACCAAGGGTTTCGCCTTCTGGGAGTGGGCGATCGGCTCGATCCGTGAGCAGCATCCAGAGGCGATGTTCCTTGCCGAGGCCTTCACCCGGCCCAAGCTGATGGCGCGACTCGCCAAGGGCGGCTACACCCACTCATACACCTACTTCACCTGGCGTAACTCGAAGCACGATCTTCAGGAGTACCTGACCGAGTTGACCAGTACCGAGCTGAAGGAGTACATGCGCCCGAACTTCTGGCCAAACACGCCGGACATTCTGCACGAGGAGCTGCAGGGCGGCAGCCGGGCGAAGTTCATCATCCGTTTCATCCTCGCCGCCACGCTCTCGTCGAACTACGGCATGTACGGCCCGGCCTACGAGCTGTGCGAGAACGCGCCCTATCCCGGCAAGGAGGAGTACATCGATTCGGAGAAGTACGAGATCAAGCAGTGGGAACTCGACCGTCCGGGCAACATCCGCTCCGAGATCGCGATGGTCAACCGCATCCGCCGCAACAATCCGGCGCTCCAGCAGACCAGCGACATCACCTTCGTGCGCATCGAGGTCTCTGCGGGCCAGGAGCACGAACAGGTCATGGGCTACGTGAAGTGTTCGCCCGACCGGTCGAATATCATCCTCACCGTCGTCAACCTCGACGACCGGAACACGCGCGGCGGCTGGCTGCGCTTCCCGCTCGAACGGTTCGGGCGCACGCACACGGAGCGCTTCATGGTCGAAGACCTGCTTTCCGGGCGCACCTTCGAGTGGAACGGCGAGTGGAACTACGTCGAGCTGGATCCGCACCTGATGCCAGCGCATATTTTCAGGGTCAATCTGCCCTCATAATCAAACGAATTACATCACGCACCAATGACCAAGCACAAAGCGGTAAAGAAGTATCAGCCGGAGCATCTCTGGTACAAGGACGCCATCATTTACGAACTGCACGTCAAGACCTTCTGCGACAGCAACAACGACGGCATCGGCGATTTCCGGGGCCTGACGAGCCGCCTCGGCTACCTCGAAAGCCTCGGGGTGACGGCCATCTGGATTCTGCCCTTCTACCCTTCGCCGCTGCGTGACGACGGTTACGACATCGCCGATTATACGTCAGTCAATCCAGATTACGGCACTATCGAAGATTTCCGGGAGTTCCTCGAAGAGGCGCACCGTCGCGGCATCAAGGTGATCACCGAGCTGGTGGTGAACCACACCTCCGATCAGCACGAGTGGTTTAAAAAGGCCCGCAAGGCTCCGAAAGGATCGCCGGAGCGCGATTTTTACGTCTGGAATGATGACGATAAAAAATACGGCGAGACGCGCATCATCTTCCAGGATTTCGAGGCGTCGAACTGGACGTGGGATCCGGTGGCCGGTCAGTACTATTGGCACCGCTTCTTCCATCACCAGCCCGACTTGAACTTCGAGAATCCCGCCGTGCACCAGGCGCTCCTCGACGTGCTCGACTTCTGGCTCGGCATGGGGGTGGATGGTCTCCGGCTCGACGCCGTGCCCTACCTCTACGAGGCGGAAGATACCAACTGCGAGAACCTGCCGCTGACCTTCGAGTTCCTGCGAAAACTGCGTACTTACGTCGATGAGAAGTACCCGAACCGGATGCTGCTCGCCGAAGCGAACCAGTGGCCGGAGGACTCCGCCGCCTATCTCGGCAAGGGTGACATGTGCCACATGAACTTTCACTTCCCGCTCATGCCGCGCATGTACATGGCTCTGGCCACCGAAGATCGCTTTCCGATCATCGACATTCTCGCCCAGACGCCGGAGATTCCCGAGAGCTGCCAGTGGGCCTCCTTCCTGCGCAACCACGACGAGCTGACGCTTGAAATGGTGACCGACGAGGAGCGCGACTACATGCGCCGCATCTACGCTCACGACCACCGGGCGCGCATCAACCTCGGCATCCGCCGCCGCCTTGCGCCCTTGATGTCCAACGACCGCCGCCGCATCGAGCTGATGAACATCATGCTGCTCTCCCTGCCCGGCACGCCGGTGCTCTACTATGGCGACGAAATCGGCATGGGCGACAACTTCTACCTCGGCGACCGCGACGGCGTGCGCACGCCGATGCAGTGGAATGGCGACCGTAACGCCGGCTTCTCGCGCGCCAATCCGCAGAAGCTGCTCTTGCCGGTGATCATCGATCCCGAGTACCACTACGAGGCGGTCAACGTCGAGGTGCAGGAGTCGAACCCGAACTCGCTGCTCTGGTGGATGCGCCACACCATCGCCACCGCCCGCCGCTTCAAGGCGTTCAACCGCGGCAAGATCGAGTTCCTGAAAGGCAACAATCCCAAGGTGCTGATGTTCATCCGCAGCTTTGAGGACGAAACCATCCTGACGGTGATCAACCTCTCGCGCAACGCCCAGGCGGTCAACGTCGATCTCTCGGCGTACGAGGGGTGCGTGCCCGAGGAGCTTTTCAGCATGAACCGCTTCCCGAAAGTCAGGACGGAGCCTTACATGGTGGCTCTCGCTCCGTATGGCTATTTCTGGCTCAGGCTTCTGAAGGATGAGCCGGTTGCCGGGCGCGAAGCGCAGCTCGAAAAGGTTGTCATGCAAGCCGGAAGCTGGCCGGAGCTTTTTGCCGGTCGCAACCTCGACCGTCTCGAAACCTCGCTCTTGCCTCCATACTACAAGAGCGTCCGCTGGTTTGGCGGCAAGGCGCGCAACATTATCAGGGTGCGGGTGCTCGACACGGTGCCGGTTGCGGGTATGGAGAACGCGCTCATGGCCGTCACCGAGGTGCACTATCCAAGCGGGGAGAACGAGCGCTACCAGCTTCCGCTGACCTTCGCGCCGCTCGAAAAGGGTGATCTCTCCAACGAGTCGTTCCGCAGGCACGCCATAGCCCGGATCGATCTCGACAGCAGGGCCGGTTACCTCATCGACGCCTCCATCGATGAATCGTTCCGCAAGAGCCTGCTCGACCTGATCCTCAGCAAGGAGACGTGGCCGGGTTCCGTCGGCTCGATTTCAGCCGAAAGCGGCAAACTGCTCGACGTCGCCGCCGGTTCGGAACTCCCGGCATCGCATCTGATGGGCAGCGAGCAGAGCAACACCTCCATCAGCTACGACGAGCAGTTCTGCCTCAAGCTCTACCGCAAGATCGATACCGGCATCGCGCCGGAGATCGAGATGTCACGCATCCTGACCGATCGCACAGGCTTCCGGAACATGCCGGTCTACCTCGGCTCGATCGATTACGCGAAAAACCATCGCGAGCGCTACTCCATTGGCATACTCCAGAACTTCGTGCCGAACGAATGCGACGGCTGGCAGTTGAGCCTCGACCATGTGCTTCGCTACTACGAAACGGTGCTCCTGCGCTGCGCCCAGGGCATCTGTCCGCCACAGCTTCCCACGCTTTCGGACACCACGCACGAACTGCCTCCGGTCATGCGCGAACTGGTGGGAGAGTTCTATCTTGAAATGGTCGGCAAGCTCGCCGAGCGCACGGCAGAGATGCATATCGCCCTCGGCTCGCTCGACAGCGATGCGGCGTTCGCTCCCGAGCCGTTCACCTCACTCTACCAGCGCTCCATCTTCCAGGCGATGACCGACCAGGTCAAGCGCACCATGATTTTCCTGCGCGACTCCATGCGCTCCGTGCCCAAAGAGGCTCGCCCGCTTGCCGAGGAGCTGCTCAACATGGAGACGACGATTCTCGAACAGTTCGAGCCGATCCGCCGCGAGAAGATCGAGACGGTCAAGGTCAGGATTCACGGCGACTACCATCTTGGCCAGGTGCTCTTTACGGGCAACGACTTCATGATTCTCGATTTCGAAGGCGAGCCAGCACGTTCACTTTCGGAACGCAAGATCAAGCGCTCGGTCTACCGCGACCTCGCCGGAATGCTGCGCTCGTTCGACTATGCGGCCTCCAACGTGCTGATGCTGAACCAGTCGATCCGGCCAGAAGACCGCAAAAAGCTTGAATCGTGGGCGGAGCTGTGGAGCTACCATGTCGGCAACCACTTCATCGATCTCTATACGCAACACACGGCGGGCAAGGGGCTGATTCCCGAAGAGGCCCGCCAGCGCGAACTGCTCCTGCGCAGCTACCTGATGAACAAGGCGATCTACGAGCTGAACTACGAGCTGAACAACCGCCCCGAGTGGCTCCAGATTCCGATGAACGGCATCCTGCGTCTCATCCGGGCCTGACCTCCGCATTCGCCGCCAGCCTCTTCGCTACCAGCGAAGAGGCTGGAAGGGCGTCCATCCTTTAGGAAAATCTCCATGCAGGAACACCATCTCGAAACCACCGTCAGCGGGCGCTATCTCGTTGAAGCGCTGGAGGGCGACGGCCCGTTTCCGCTGCTCGCCGGATTTCATGGCTACGGCCAGACCGCCGATGACGAGCTGGAGTTGCTGCGGCAAATCCCCGGTTCGGAGCGCTGGATTCGTCTCTCCATCGAAGCGCTGCATCCATTCATGAACGCGAGAGGCCAGCCCGGCGCAAGCTGGATGATCCGGCGCGACCGCGAGCTGCGTATCACCGAGAATGTTCTGTACGTCGATGCCGTCATTGCCAAGGTCATGGCGGAGCTGCCGGTCGATGGCCGACTCGTCATGCACGGATTCTCGCAAGGCGCTTGCATGGCCAGCCGCGCCTCGCTGCAGGGCCGCCATCCGGTCGCAGGCGTGATGCTTCTCGGCGGCGACATCCCTCCGGAATACAGCGATCTCGCCCGGATGCGAGCTGTGCATCTGGCCCGCGGCGACAACGACCATTTCTATCGCCAAAAGCATTTCGAGAACGATCTCCGACGACTGCGGGAAAATGGCATAGAACCGTCGCTGACGCTCTTCCTTGGCGGCCACGCCGCGACCGCCGACTATTTCGATGCCGCCGGAAGGTTTCTCAATTCGATTTTGTGAACGAGGCTGGAGAAGAAGAAATCCGTTGACTGGATTGCTGTTATCCTTGCAAATCAGGGAGTGAGGATCCAGATTTGCAAGGATAATCTGCTGAATGACCGGGCGAAAAAATCAGCCCTCTTTCTTTGCTGCGTTCCACAGCGCGTCGAGTTCTTCGGCGGAGAACTCCGGCCAGCTTTTGCCGGAGGCAAGCACCGCCTCCTCGACCTTGCGGAACCGCCCCATGAACTTGTTGGTCGCCTTGCGCAGGGCGTCTTCGGGGTTGGTGTCGATAAAGCGGCTGTAGTTGACGATGGTGAAGAGCAGGTCGCCGAACTCCTCCTCGCGCTCGCGCTTGTCGGCGGCGTTGCGCAGTTCGCCGATCTCCTCGACCAGCTTGTCGAGCACCCCGGCGTCGCTCGGCCAGTCGAAGCCCACGCCCGCCACCTTTTTCTGCACCCGGTAAGCCCGCAACAGCTCCGACATCGCTTTCGGGACGCCGTCGAGCAGGCTCTTGCGCCCCTCCTTCATCTTGAGATTCTCCCAGTTGCCGAGAACCTCCTCTTCGGTGTCCACCTTCACGTCGCCGAACACATGCGGGTGGCGGCTGATGAGCTTCTCGCAGAGCGCCTCGAACACCTCGACGAAGGAGAACTTCTTCGCCTCGTCGGCCAGCAGCACCTGGAAGCAGACATGCAACAGGAGGTCGCCCAGCTCCTTTTTCAGCTCCGGGTCGTCGCCGGTGTCGATGGCGTGCACCAGCTCGTAGCTCTCTTCGAGCAAGAGATGCGCCAGCGAATCCGGCGTCTGCTTGCGATCCCACGGGCACTCCGAACGCAGCACCCGCACGAGATTCACCACCCGCTCGAAATGCTCCGCAGGCGTTACGGCGTTGTGGTCGATGATGGACTTCTTGAGGGCGTCGATGGATTGCTGTGCTTCGTGCGTCATGATGCTTGGCGGTTGTTGCGATGTGCCCAAAGTTACTATTTAGGCCGGAGAATCCGTACTATTGATATGATTGACGCTCATCTTGTCATTTTGAGACCGACGCAGTCGGGAGAAGAATCCAGAGAATTTTCGTAAAACCTTTTAAACTGAGTCATTTAAAGGAGGTCTCGAAGAAACTGGATTCTTCACTGCGTTCAGAATGACAATAAAACACAAGATCAACATGTTGTTGTAAATCACTTTTGAAATGAACCTCGCAGGAACAACCGCCGTCGTGACCGGGTCGAGTTCGGGAATCGGACTTGCCGTCTGCCGCGCCTTGCTCGATGCCGGAGCTTCGGTGTTCGGCCTCAGCCGTCGCGAGACGGCGCTCGACCACGAGCGGTTCCGCTGGTTGCAGACCGATGTGACGCGCGAGGCCGAGATCGCCCGGGCATTCGATGCCGTGCTGGCGGAGCGCGGGCGCGTCGAGCTGCTCGTCAACAACGCCGGATTCGGCTTGTTTCGCGACATCGAGCTGATCGATCCGGCGGAGTGGCGGCGGTTGATCGATACCAACCTGACCGCCATGTTTCTTTGCTCGCGCAAGGTCGTGCCGTCGATGAAAGCCGCCGGGCGCGGCATGATCGTCAACATCGGCTCGGTGGCGGGCAAGCGCGGCATCAGGGGCGGCACGGCCTACTGCGCCTCGAAGTTCGCGGTCAACGGCTTCTCCGAATCGCTGATGGAGGAGCTGCGCGACTTCGGCATCCGCGTGTCGTGCGTCAATCCCGGCTCGGTGATGACCGAGTTTTTCGACCACGCCGGAATCGAGCCGAAAAAGTTCATGCAGCCAGGTGATCTTGCCCGGCTGATCGTCTCGCTCGTTGAGCTGCCCGACACCATGTTGCCCGGCGACGTGACCGTCCGTCCATTGTAACTCACCAATTCGTATCGACTTATGTCATCCACCGATCTTCATCTCCCCATACCCGGCCACCCGATTGCCGCCATCGCCACGCCGGTTGGCGTCGGGGCGCTCGCCATCGTGCGCATCAGCGGCGCGGGGGCACTCGACATCGCCGACCGCGTTTTTCGCAAGGCGCACGGAAGCGAAAAGCTCGCCGATGCCGTCGGATACACCGCGCACTTCGGGCGGCTCTACGACGGCGAGGAGATGGTGGACGAGTTGATCGCGCTCGTGTTCCGCGCTCCGCGCTCCTTCACCGCCGAGGAGATGGTGGAGTTCACCTGCCACGGCGGACCGGTGGTGGTGGGGCGCGTGCTCCGGCTCATGCTCGACAACGGCTGCCGCCTCGCCGAGCCGGGCGAATTCACGCGCCGCGCCTTCCTCAACGGGCGCATCGACCTGTTGCAGGCTGAGGCGATAGGCGAGATGATCCACGCCCGCTCCGAGTCGGCGTATCGCACGGCGGTGAGCCAGATGAAGGGCGACCTGTCGAAAAAGCTCGGCGGCCTGCGCGAGCAGCTCATCCGCTCCTGCGCGCTCATCGAGCTGGAACTCGACTTCAGCGAGGAGGATGTGGAGTTCCAGAGTCGCGACGAACTGAAGGCGCAGATCGAAAATCTTCGGAGCGAAGTGAACCGGCTCATCGACTCCTACCAGCACGGGCGGCTCGTCAGCGAAGGGGTCTCGACGGTCATCGCGGGCAGGCCGAACGCCGGTAAGTCAACGCTGCTCAACACGTTACTCGGCCAGGAACGCGCCATCGTCAGCCACATGCCCGGCACCACCCGCGACTACATCGAGGAGTGTTTCATCCACGACAAGACCATGTTCCGCCTCACCGACACCGCCGGACTGCGCGAGGCAGGCGAGGAGATCGAGCACGAAGGCATCCGCCGCAGCCGCATGAAGATGGCCGAAGCCGACCTGATCCTCTACCTGATCGACCTCGGCACGGAGCGGCTCGACGACGAAATCGCCGAAATCCGCGAGCTGAAGGCAGCGCATCCCGAAGCGAAATTTCTCATCATCGCCAACAAGCTCGACCGCGCCGCCAACTCGGGCGACCTCATCCGCGCCATCTCCGACGGCACCGGCACCGAAGTCATCGGCATCTCGGCGCTGAAGGGCGACGGCATCGCCGCGCTCAAACGACACATGGGCACTTTGGTAAAAGACCTCGACAAACTCCACGAAGCGAGCGTGCTCGTCACCAGCCTGCGCCACTACGAAGCCCTGCGCAACGCCGCGGATGCCCTGCAAAACGCCCTCGAACTCATCGCCCACGAATCCGAAACCGAACTCATCGCCTTCGAACTCCGCAGCGTCCTCGACTACGTCGGCGAAATCACCGGCAAAGTGGTCAACGAAGAGGTGCTGAATACGATTTTTGATCGTTTTTGTATCGGCAAATAACGCTTTCATACAGGATAGCGACGCCCGCTAAGGTGAATATTATTCATTAGTTACGAGTCTGTGAATTTTTACTGATATTTTTCTTTGCGGTTGTGTTACTTATTTTTTATCCTGAAGCAGTGATTGAGTCATTACAGGTCTGGACATTTCGTTGTCCGATAACCCCATTCAGGGAGTTCGCCATGATGCTGATATTTGCCTTTAACCATAATGGACGGCCAGATTCTTGAGATAGCATACAAAATCAGGCTCTTCCAGAATCTGTTTTTTGTTGGCATGATCTATCTCTCGATCATGTTTTTTAGCAGGCGCAAATGGGGTTTTGCGGCAATAGCTTTTCTCGTTGGTGTTTTGTGGCTGGTTTATGTTCCTTCGATTTCCTTGATTATCGGTAATTTAGGGATGGACTCTATCGATGAGACCAAAAGATTCGATAACAAAGAGGCTCTTTTCTGGATTTCCACAATCATTCATTCAGTCAGGCCGTTTCCGTATACCTTTCTCTATTTTACAGGATATGTCGCATTATCCACAGTAACTGCTTATCTGCTCAATCTTATCCTGAAAAGAGCTGCATTTGCGAGGTGGAAATATTTTATCCAGACGACTGTTGCGTCCGTATTGATATTGTGCTCTCTTGTCGTTGTTTTCAGGGATTCGGTTTTGCTTTTTGCAAGAAATTCAAATGAGCAGGGGATTTCAAAAAAGAATTTCGACAATCAAATACCCGCGGGTCGCCGTTCAGATAAAAATATCGATGTCATCGTTTTTATTGGCGAATCATTGTCTGTGTTCGATATGGGGGTGTATGGCTATCCACGAAACACAACGCCATATCTGAGCAAGATGGCTCAGGGAAATCGTAACATTCTTGTTTTCCATAATGTCTTTTCGACGCATACGCATACAAGTCTGTCATTACTCGAAGCGCTCTCTTTTCCTGTCGAACGCAGTGAGAATTATCTGCCGATCATTCAAAGAAAAAGAGTTTCTCTTGTGGATGTGCTCAGGAAAGGCGGCTTACGGACACGACTGATAAGCAATCAGGGCATGATCGGAACATGGAGCGAAGCATCGGCTATCATTTTCAAAAATGCCGATACAATAGTCAGCATCGACAGCCACGCGGTCGGAAATATCGAGCAGTTGCCGGAAAATCCCTGGGGTCATATATTTTTTATGAAGCATCTCACAGAAGACCATAACTCGAACAATTCAGCTCAGCCTGTCGTCACTTTTCTTCATTCCTATGCAGGGCATGGCCCATATCTTGAAAGTATCCCTGAAGAGTTTCGAAAACCGGTCGATAATTATTTCACAGTCAATGCGTCGAAGAGTATCTCTGAATCGGATATCGATGTAAGAGAGCTGATAGAGGGATATGATGCAGCCTTGAGGTATGTCGATTTTACGGTGTCACGAATTATTGGCTATATCGATAAACAGAAAAAGCCCACGATTCTGGTAATGTTTTCCGATCATGGCGAATCGGTCTATACCGGCAGAGGGCATGATTCCGCGCGATTTATCCATGAAATGGCGCGAATTCCCTTTATCATCTATTTCAGTGATGCCGCGATAAAGAAATATCCAGACCTCTACAATCGGTATCGGCATCTGTCTGAAACGCGGGAGACGGCAACACTCGCTCAACTCTCTTCGGTCATCGTGGATATTTCCGGACTCCGGTTCAAAAAAAGCGATGCGTCGAAATATCTGAGCCCCTTGATCGGTGAACGGTGCATTCATCCGCCAATCATCGTCAGGGAGGTGAAGTCGGGTTTGACCTATATCGATCTCAACAAAAACAAAGCTGCAATTCCACCGAATCTGAAGTATCATATCACCGCTGTATACGATCCGGCAACCGCCGAATTTGTACGGTCACGAGGCCTGAAAATAAAGCCAGATGATCGTGATAACGCAAGCAAAGAATCATTCGAGCATCGACGGCGAAACCAGCTGATATACGGTGAATGAATGGGTCGCCGAGAAGCGACAGGGCGCTCTCCAAAAAAGAAACGGCTACCCAGTCGGGATAGCCGTTTCCATCTTAGTCCTATAAGACCTATAAGACCTATCTGACCTATTTGCTAATTCTTACGGTTTCACGGCCTGGACGAGCAGGTGGTCGTATTTCCGCACCATGGTAACATCGGTGAAGCCGATGGTCTCCAGAAGCTCCTTGTAACGGGCCTGCTCCTTGAAGCCGAGCACCGAGAAGGGCATTCCGGCACCGAGGATGTAGTGGCTCAGGTAGTCGAAGTTCGGGTTGACCGGATCGTCGATCACCATGTCGAGAATCAGCAGGCGACCGCCGGACTTCATGGCGTCGAAGGCCTTCTTGCACATCATGGTTGAAATCTGCTCGTTGGCCGAGTAGAGGATGCGGCAGAACATCACCGCGTCGGCTTCCGGGTAGGACTCTTTGTAAATGTCCACCGCGATGCCCTTCAGGCGATCCGCCACGCCTTTTTCAGCGGCGTTCTCGTTGACCAGATCGATCGCGCCGGGCAGGTTCAGGATCGTCGAGTGCAGTTCCGGGTAGTGTTTCAGGAGGGCTGCAGAAATGTCGCCGATACCGCCGCCTACGTCGATCATCGTTTTGACGCCGTCGAGCTTGGCCTCTTCGAGCAGGAGCTGTATGGCGAACTTGGCGTTGCTGCGGTGAATCTCCTCGAAGTAGAGGTTATCCTCGCGGGTGACCGGTGGATAGGGCACCTGACCCTTGAAGTTCTTCTGGCCCCTGACGGCGTCGGCAAGGCCCATGTAGAAGTCGTCAGCAAGGAACGTCATCGCCTTGGCAACGGGAGACTGGTGCAGGTTTGGCTCCTTCGGGTTGGAAGAGAACATGTACTCGGCAAACGGAGTCAATGACCATTTTCCATTCTCCAGGCTGATGACCTTCATCTGGCGGAGCGTCTCGAGGAGCATTTCAAGACGGGGCGGCACCGAGGTGGTATCGGCTGCCAGGGTTGCGAGATCTTTCGGGCCATCTGCCATGTGACTGAACAGGTCGAGTTCGATGGCGGCTTTCATGCAGCTGAACTCGATGAGGCCCTTGAAGACCAGCTCATTGGCTCTGTGATAGTAGTTCAGGAGGTCATTGTTGCTCATTGTCGATAAATGTCTTTATTAGATATGAGAGACGTGAAAAAGAGATCGAGTGCTGGCGCACGGTAATTTGTCACGTCAATTTATTCCAAAAAGAGCTGTTAACCAACAGCGAGCCTAATAAATCGTCGTGACCGTCCGCCTGGGCGGGATGTTCTCTGGATTGAAGTCAACCGCGTTTTCCGGCTCGCGGAAGGCGCATAAACAAAGGAGTTCATCATGTTGTCAAGCCTCTCCAAGCTCACCCCGGAGCAGCTCGAAGAGATTCGCTCCCTCGAGCGTAAGCTCGGCAAGACCCTGCTCTCGTTTTCAAGCTACGATGTCGTGTCGGACGAAATGAGCGAAGCTGACCTCGCCACGCTCAAAGCGCTCGAAGAGAAACTCGGTACGATGCTTGTTGCCGTCAAGGGATTGCAGAAGGGCTGAACATGGTCTGTCATTCTGAATGAAGCGGAGGGGAGTGAAGAATCCAGTTCTTCTGATCAGCGAGGTAATCAAATATCTGGCAATGAGTTACAAAGATCGCTGGATTCTTCGCACATCCCGTCAGGAGACGGGACGCACTCAGAATGACAAGAAGCGAAAAGAAGCGTCAGAAAAAATCACGCTTCTCTGACCCCGACGAGCGCGAGCATCCTTCCCGTCTTGCCGTTGTCGCGGCGGTAGGAGTAGAAGCGGTCGGCGTCGCGGAATGAGCAGTATTCGGAGCACTGCACCTGCGACGGCGGGATGCCCGCTTCGAGGAGCTGGTCGCGGTTGGCTGCCGATAGGTCGAGCAGTTGCCGTCCTTCGCCGGTGGGCGATGGCTTGAGGTAGCGCTTGTCGAACCGTGCCGCGACTTCGCCGCCGATTTCGTAGCGCTCGCCGGAGATGCCGGTGCCGACCCAGGCGAGGCAATCCTCCGGGCGTGTGCCGAAAGCATCGCGCATCGCCTGGACGCTCTTTTCGGCAATCCGCCCCGCCGCGCCCTGCCAGCCCGCGTGCGCCGCGCCGGACGCGCCTGTCCGGCGGTCGTGGATGAGGATCGGGTAGCAGTCGGCGGTAAGAATGCCGACGAAAACTCCGCGAACGTTGGTGATGAGCGCGTCGTATCCGTCGAGCCTGCCCGGCGCGGTGACGACGGCAATCTCCGTGCCATGCACCTGCCCGGTCGTTACGATGCTTTCGGCGTCGATCCCGAGAAACTCCCCAAGCCGCCGGTAATTTTCCCGCACATGCGCCGGATCGTCGCCGACGTGCGAGCCAAGATTCAGCGAATCGAGCGGCGCAACGCTCACCCCGCCCGAGCGGGTAGTCTGAATCGCCACAAGGTTGGGAACGTTGTGGAAGATGGATGGATAAGCAGGCTCGATTATTGAAGGGTGGAGCATGGCGTTTAGGTTGCGATTTCCGGGTGAGGTTGATTCTCAGGCATCAATGTAAGGACTTTTCGCGGATCGCCAGCCGCGATGCGTTGAATAATCCTGTGAGGTTGCATGGGTTTTTACTGATGAAACACTAAATTCATACAATATTCAGTGGTGTTGTGCAGGAGTAGAAGAGTTGGTCGAATAGCTGGATGCGCTGGTTTCGATAGGCAATATTTCTATTGAGAATCTTTCATTTATTTGGAGAGTAAATGATATGGCAAAGTTAAACAAAAGTACTGGAAAGGAAAAAGTTAAACCAATTCGAATACAAGCTTCTCCAGCTTCCGAACATCGAGAATACGCATCGGATGAAGTCAACGAGTTTGGAGAATATATCAAAATCGGCGGTTCTCCCGTTCCCGGGTTGACCCTGCGACACGTCTTGCGCGGACATACAGACGTGATAAACGGTATTGCCTGGTCGCCAGATGGAAAGTATCTTGCTTCTTCTTCATATGACAAAACTATTCGAATTTTTGATGTGAATACCGGAGAATGTGCTTGTGTTTTAGAAGGCCATACTGATGGAGTAAACTGTGTGGCATGGTCGCCAAACGGAAGTAAATTTGCTTCGGGAGCTTTAAATGGAGAATTGAAAATATGGGGTGTCAAGGATAATGCAAAGCTGAATATTCTTTTTACACTTGACAGGGGAAAGAAATATAGAATATATAGTATTCATTGGTCAAGAAATGGTTCCTTTATTGCTGCTCAAACTAATGGTGGTGTTATTTTTATTGATATTAAAAGTAATTATTCGACAAAATACGAATTATCAGCTGGGGGTGCGACATCATGGTGTCATAACATAAATATGCTAGCTTTTGCGGGTAATTTTGATAATGCTTTTTATGTGAGAAATTTCGATAAAAAATTTAAAACAAATAAATTTGATTTAAATGCTTCTGGTTTTATAAACTGCCTTTGCTGGTCTCCCGATGATAGGTTGCTTGCATTGGGCGATATGAAAAAAAATGATTTATTGGTTTGGGATTCTGAGTCCAAGGAAATAGTGCATAAACTACATGGCCACCCCAATCTGGTGTTAGACTTGTTTTGGATAAGCTCAAAAATTCTTGCTTCTGTTTCTCATGCGGATCCGACGGTAAGAATATGGGACGTGGAAAAAGGCGAGCAAATTATATGTCTTGAAGGGCATGTTGATTTGATAAAAGAGATTGTCATTTCTAATGATCGGAGTCTTATTGCATCAGCGGCCAGAGATAATACTGTTAAAATATGGGATGCTAATCGATTTATACTGCTGGCGACTATAAATAAAATATTTAATGATGATCGGATAGATATTGAATTTAGTTTTGATAATTTATCTCTAGCGATAACATCGAATAATGAAAAAATAATTCTCTTATGGGAACTGGATAAATCCGTTCTTCTTGGCCAAGCAGAAGAGAGCGTTAACTACACCACTGCCAAACTCGTGCTTGTCGGTGATTCGGGCGTAGGGAAAACGGGGCTTGGTTGGCGGCTGGCGCATAATGAGTTCAAGGAGCAAGCTTCGACGCACGGGCAGCAGTTCTGGCCGGTTTCGCAGTTGAATCTCAAGCGCAAGGATGGCACCGATTGCGAGGCCGTGCTCTGGGATTTGGCGGGGCAGCATGTGTACCGGCAGGTTCATTCCATCTTTCTCGATAACGTCGCCGCCGCGATGGTGCTTTTCGATCCAACCAACCGTCAGGAGCCGCTCAAGGGCGCTCAGTTCTGGCTTGAGCAACTCAAGGGCAAGGGCGAGCTTCCGCCCACGGTGCTGGTCGGCGCACGCGTGGATCGTGGCGCTCCCGCACTTTCGCAGGCGGAGCTGGATCAATTCTGCCAGCGCTACGGCATCAAGGGCGGCTACATCAGCACCAGCGCCATGAACGGCGATGGGCTTGAGGCGCTGCTCGACATCCTCAAAGAGCAAATCCCCTGGGACGAAATGACCGCCACAGTCACCACCGTAACTTTCAAGCGCATCAAGGATTACGTGCTCTCGCTGAAGGAGAAGACGGATCGCAAGGGCGTGCTGGTCGCGCCGGACGCGCTTCGAGCGCAATTGCAAGCGACCGACAGCGAGTGGAGCTTCACCGACGCGGAGATGATGACCGCCGTAGGCCATCTCGAAACGCACGGTTACGTCTCCATCCTGAGCAACTCGGCTGGCGACAAGTTCATCCTGCTGACGCCAGAACTTCTCGCCAGCCTCGCCGCCTCGATCATGCTGCTGGCAGACAAGAATCCGCGTGAACTCGGAGCGGTCAACGAAACAGAGCTGCTTGGCGGCAAAATCTCCTTTGACGATC
>JAAXXD010000001.1:0-23604 GCA_013334655.1 Chlorobaculum sp.
CAGACCTATCATCCAATAGAGCTGAGAAAAATAAAACAACAGCTATGAACCACGAACTCAACCGGTACCGCGAATTCCTCAAAGACAACATCCGCCAGCAGGTGGATTTTTCGCAGACCGACCAGCGACGACAAGTTCCGCCGCCACCGGTTGAAACGCCCTTTCCGCCCGACGCGCGGCGCGTCCGGCTCAAAAGCATCCGCGAACTCGGCGACATCGGCGCAATCGACCTCAAGAGCGCCATCGCCCTGCGTGAAAGCTGCCGCGACTACCTCGACGAGCCACTCACCCTCGACGAACTCTCCTTCCTGCTCTGGGCCACGCAGGGCGTCCGGCTGAAGCTCGACGCCGGTCACGCCTTGAGGACGGTGCCCTCGGCGGGATGCCGCCACGCCTTCGAGACCCGCCTCTGCGTGCTGAATGTCGATGGGCTTGAACGGGGTATCTACCGCTACCTGCCGCTCGAACACGAATTGCTCTTCGAACAGGCTCCCGAAAATCTTGAAATGAATCTCGTCAGGGGGACGCTCGGCCAGCGATTCACCGGCGAAGCGGCGGTGGTTTTTGCGTGGACGACGATTCCGTACCGGATGGAGTGGCGCTACGATCTCGCCGCGCACAAGGTAATCGCGCTCGACGCGGGCCACCTCTGCCAGAACCTCTACCTCGCCTGCGAGGCCATCGGCGCAGGCACCTGCGCCATCGCCGCCTACGATCAGACCAGCATGGATCACCTCCTCGGCGTCGATGGCGAAGAGGAGTTCACGATTTACCTCGCGCCGGTTGGAAAGAAAATGGTACGGTGAAGGTTTAGTAACCCAGTCGCTTGTGCCTTGTTCATAAAAAAAACTTGCGACAAGTCCGGCTCAAAAGTCCAATTTATTAGGCACGTCCCAGAGTATTTTCTTGAAAATCAGGCGTATTCTTCGTACATATAAGCTGTAGGTCGAACCATCAAGTTTATTTATCACCTTTAAAAAGGCACCGATATAACGTTAACGATGACAGACTCAGCTACTGACAAATTTTCAGCCAGTGAACAAGGGTTGGGATACTTCTACCAGCCGCGTTTAGCACTGCTTCTATTGCTGGAGTTACCAGAGGAAATAACAGTTTTCATAGAAAAGGACGACGACTTGGATTTTGTTGAAAATGGAGGCACCAAGTCCCTCGTCTCGCTCAAACACAAAGCTCTTGGTGATCGATTGACCGATTTGTCCACAGACTTTTGGAAGTCGATTCGCATCTGGTTAGTACGTTATAAACGCGATGGACGCATCACATCAAACTTGCGTTTTTTTTTATTCACAACAAGCATTGTTTCTGATAATTCTTTTCTGAAAAAATTTCTTATCCCCAAGAGTATTAGAGGAAATGAAACGAAGACGCTTTCAGAACTGGCAGCAGAAGTGCTCAGCAGATCAAAGTCGGATTTTATAGGGAGTATTGCTTTAGAATTTAATGAGTTGAGTTCATCAGAAAAGCAGAATTTTCTGGATAGAATCACGATTTTCGATAGTAGTCCCCGAATTGAAGATATTTCGGATACTATCAAAAAAAAACATATGCGCACCATTCGACGCGAGTGCCGAAATGCTGTATTTGAGCGGCTCGTGGGTTGGTGGGACAATGAGATCATCAAACTTTTAACAGGAAGTCGAGTAGACGGTGTTGTTGGCTTTGAAGTATCGGATAAACTTAGCTCCATATCTGAGGAATACACGCAGGACAATCTTCCTATTACCTTTCGTACAAAAGAACCTATTGGCGAAATAGATACTCAGAATGACCCTCGAACGTTTGTTGTCCAGCTACGTCAAATCGGAGTTTCCTCTAACCGTATCCATACAGCTATTCTAGATTACTACAGAGCGTTTGAACAAAGATCAGAGTGGGCACGCGAACACCTGCTGGTTTCAGGAGAAATCGAAGATTTCGAAGATCGTCTTGTCGATGAATGGAGACGCTATAAGGATGTTGTATTCGAAGAGCTTGATGAGAATAGCTCAGAAGATGTTCTACAACGTGTTGGTAAGGAGCTTTACAGATGGGCAGATCAACAAAGCGGAAATATCGAATCGTTACGAATCCGATCTAAAGTGACAGAACCCTATGTTACTCGCGGTTCCTTTCATATTCTTGCTGATGCGATACCTGAACCAAAGGTTTACTGGCATCCACGTTTCCTTGAACGCCTCGGTAAGTTATTGGAGATATAAAAATGAAACGCTGGGATCAACGTCCATTTGAGATACGAAACCTATTTAATCCCGCTTTTTGTGGTTTGGTACTATTTCGTGCTATACAGGGTTACGAGGAAGAAGATTCCCGTGGTTTACCATTTTCGCTTTCATTACTGGTTCTGCCACTATGTTTGCACAAGAATTCTCGAACAATATTAGATGATAATTCTCGGAGTTATCTCCTGAATATCATCGAGAAAAGCCCTCAAATTCAGGTGGGTTTTGCTGATAGGACAACATCAATGCTTCCGTATGCATTAGAGGCTTTTGGTCTGCTGATGGAAAGAGGCTGCATATTGGTGACAAGTGAGGGACGCTTACAAACCATTACCAAGAAGGTTCGAAAGTCGGTAACAGGAACAAGCGAAACAATATCTTGCCAACGTACAGCTCGTTTTGTAGGAATGCAGTTCGCACGTATTGCTGACCGTGTAACTATTTATACAACTTTTGGAATTCGCCCATGAAAATCAAATCCATTCACATCTACGGCCACAATGGACAGCGACGCGACTTGGAGTTTAAAGTAAGCGGTTTGAATGTCATTACAGGGCGGTCTTCTACCGGCAAATCAGCGTTGTCTGACATCATTGAATACTGCATGGGATGTTCGTCATTCAATGTTCCGGAAGGCATTATTCGCGACAAGGTGGCTTGGTTCGCCGTTATTTATCAGTTCGAGCATGAACAAGTGTTAATTGCCAAACCTACACCACTCAATGGAGGAATGAGCTGTAGCAAAGCAATGGGACGAAGAGGCGCAGAACTGAAGGTTCCGTTATTTGATGAACTAGTTACAAACACAAATGACGAAGCTGTTATCATACTGATCTCACGATTACTTGGAATTCCTGAGAATCGTACAGATGTTGCTATTGGTCATAGCCGTGAGAGTTACGATGCAAATATCAAGCACACATTTTATTACTTATTCCAGAAGCAAATGTTGGTCGCCAATAAAGATCAACTCTTCAACTATCGTCAAGACGAATACAATCCAGCACAGACAATACGTGATACCTTCCCGATTCTGATGGGTATTTCATCTAGTGATCGTTATGAACTGGAATCAAAGCTTCGATCAGCAAAACGAGATATTAAATTCAAATCTAAATTACTTGAAGAAGCACGTAATGCAATAAATACATCGCACGAACAAGCAATCAGTCTTTTATCAGAGGCTAAAGCCGTTGGTATCATGAGTGGTGTCGAACAGAATACCAAAGATGGAGAAATTATCGGACTTTTACGATCAGCACTTTCCTGGAAACCAGATATGCCTTCCGAGGACGACGAACACCGGATTTCTCATCTGAGAGTGGAATTGGCTCGGTTGCGAGACGACCGCAGAAAAATGCAGGAAAAAATTGATGCTGCGCGTCTATTTTCTAAACGTGTTTGTGGCTATGAGAACGAAGCTGCAGAACAATTGGAGCGGCTTGCGTCCATCAA
The DNA here is from genome assembly GCA_013334655.1 of Chlorobaculum sp. Taxonomy (GTDB): domain Bacteria; phylum Bacteroidota; class Chlorobiia; order Chlorobiales; family Chlorobiaceae; genus Chlorobaculum. The sequence goes on from JAAXXD010000001.1 coordinate 3,696, forward strand.
AGCGTTACCAAACAACCCAGAAACAGGTGAATGGCAGTGGCCTTTTAGTGAAAAAAATTTGGCATTGGAATCACCGTTAGCGAAAGTCCTAGTGAACGAATTAAATTCACTTGATGCCGAATTGCGTATCGCCAATAGTCAGCGACCAAAATTAGATGCATATTTGACAGAATTGGAGGATAACGTTCGGGCAATTATCGAATCTATAAAAGAAAAAGAAGCTGAACTATCTGCGGCAATAGCGGCTAACGAAATGCTTGTTCAACTTGGTGATCGTAATAATGCAGCTTCTCGAATTGTCGGACGTATTAGCTTCTTTCTGGAAAACCTCGTACCAAATGAGGATATTTATAAGCTTGAAGCTGAACATCGTTGCCTTTCGCTGAGGGTCAGCGATTTAGAGGAACGCATTGGCGCAGATGATAGCAATGAGCGGTTAAATTCCATATTAAATATCGTTTCCATGCAAATGAACAGCTACATGCAGAAATTTGATGCTGAGTTCCAAATCTTTCCAGCGCGGTTAGATTTGAGCAAAATCACCATCGTTTTTGATCGGCCAGAGCGACCTGTTCCCATGAGCAGAACAGGTGGAGGTGAAAACCATTTGGCATATCATCTTTCGGCACTCTTGGCATTACACCTGTTTGCTGTCAAAAACAACAGACCCATTCCACGCTTTCTTCTGATTGACCAACCAACCCAAGTTTATTTTCCATCTGAACAGATTTATAAAGAAGCAGACGGTTCGATACAGAAAACAGAAGCAGATGCCGATCTAATAGCCGTCCGGCGATTGTTTCAACTGTTACTCAAGTTTACTCAGGAAGAAGCGCCGGGTTTTCAGTTAATCGTAACAGAACATGCAAATCTTCGTGATCAATGGTTTCAAGAATTATTGGTTGAACCACCATGGAGCAAACCACCGGCTCTTGTTCCTGAAGATTGGCCCAACAGCTAATTTTTTCTCAAACGGGGATAATCTTTTGGAATGTAGAACATTATGAGGACTTGAGCTGACGATTTCAATCCGATGGGCTGGCCATCGGGTTAACCCAAGATTAAAAAACCCGATCCCCAACCCACTCTTAAACCATCACCCCGCTTTCGCGCCTGAATAACGGATTTACATGGCGACCGATATGGTCGCGCTGCCTCATTCACCTTGACGCTGCCCCGGACGACGCCCATCGAGCAGGTGATGTTGTATGTGCCTGGTTTGGTCGGCGTGAACAGACTCCTCCATATCACGACCGGCTTGCCTTTCACCAGCGGCTGCGCTTTGTTTGAAAGCCCCGATGACCCGACCCCACAAAACGAGACCACTTGGTTGTGGGGTCAGGTCAGGTCAATTCCGCCTGATCTTTCCGAGTGCTTCCTGGCAGAACATGAGGGTATTGACTTCGGCGGCGGCTTGCTCGTCGCCGAGAAGTTTTCTTGTCAGAAGCAGGGCCAGCCTTTCGTAGAAACTGACCGTCTGGGCGAAATGTTTCGCCACTTCGGGATGGCCTACCCTGTCGCCGATGAGGATACGCAGGCAGGTATGGAGCACATCGATGGCGGTCGCGGTTTCGACCGAGAGCAGCTCCTTTGACTTTTCACGCTCCTCGACGACGGCATTCAGCACCCTGTAGGCCATCAGAAAACTCTCCGATTCCAGATAACCGAGAATGCTCTCCAACTGATGTTTCATTCGTTCTCTCTCCATTACTTTAGCGAACTATCTGACATGAAATCATTGCGAAAGGATTACAAGTTCCCCCGTGCGTCCACATTTCCACTCAATGCGCCGCCTTCTTTCGCACAGGCAGATACGATTTCCCCACCAGCGCGATGAGCACGAAGGCTGAGAGGAGAGCAAAGGAACCGCTCTCTTCGTGGCTTGTGTGGGCGATCCAGTGGCGGATGTCGAGGCCGAGCCAGGCGTAGAGCGCGTTGACGGCGATTCCGGCGGCAAACGAGATGACGACGATCGCCGCGAGATAGACCGCTGTGGCGCGTTTGCCGAGCATTCTCGAAATAACGGTGAGCGAAGCGGCGTTGGTCGCGGGACCTGCGAGCAGAAAGATCAGCGCCGCGCCGGGGGAGATGCCTTTGAGCGCGAAAGCCGCCGCGATGGGCGTCGAGGCGGTCGCGCAGACGTAGAGCGGCACCGACACGGCGAGCATGAGGAGCATCGAGAGATACTCGTTCGAGAAATAGCGCTCCATCGTTTCGGTTGGCACCATCACCGAAATCGTCCCGGCCAGCAACACGCCGAAGAGCATCCACGCGCCGACATCCTTGAGCAGGTCGCCAAACGCAAAGGCGAGTCCGCTCTTCATCCGCTCCACAACACCCTGCTTTTCCGGCTTCTTGTGGCCGCAGCAGCACGAAGAGATGCAGCTCGATGCGGCTTGCTGAGCGGCGGAGGGTTCCGCTGGAACCTCGCTTTTCCCGAATTTCTCCGAGAAGGCAACGGCGATACCGGCGGCAACGGCGGTCAGAAATCCGGCAAGCGGCCGGACAACGGTCATCACCGGGTCGAGCAGCGCCCACGAAATGGCGATGGAATCAACGCCGGTTTCAGGCGTCGAGATGAGGAACGAGGCCACCGGCCCCTTGCCAGCCCCCTGCTTGCGAAGCCCCGCGGCGGCTGGCAGGACGCCGCAACTGCACAGCGGAATCGGCACGCCGATGGCCGATGCCTTCAGAATGCTTCCGAGCCCGTTGCCGCCAAGATGCGTGCCGATAAAATCGTCGGACATGAACGCCTTGAAAAGCCCCGCCACGAAAAAGCCGAGAAGCACAAACGGAGCCGCGTCGAGCAGCATCGCCCACGAGGCTTCTACAATCCGTATGATGATGGTGACAACTTCCTGCATGAGAACTCCGGTTACTGCTATATATGAATATGTGATCGATTGTTCATATTTAAAACAAAAAAAAGATCAACCAGTTCCCTCCTGCACGTGTTCCGAACCAAGGCGGATCAGTTCGGCGATATGGCTGTCGTCGAGGCTGTAGAGCACATTCTTGCCCTGCTTCCTCGACCGGACAATTCTTGCGTCGCGCAACACGCGAAGCTGGTGCGACACCGCCGACTGGTTCATGCCGAGGATGGCCGTCAGGTCGCAAACGCACAGCTCGGAACGGTAGAGTGCATGGAGAATACGGATGCGGGTATGATCACCGAGCACCTTGAAGAGCTGCGCCACCTCCTGCAACTCCCGCTCCCCCGGCATGGCGCTTCTGACCTGCCCGACAACTTCGGGGTGAAAACAGGCCGTCTGGCACTTGTCGGCATTTCCATCATTCATCGTCCGCCCCTCCAACATATGAATCATGACTCATCTCTCGTCAACATAGAACATTCATCGCAAACCGGCAAGCGGATGGTTCGATGCCGGGCCGAACAGCTCAGGCTCCGGCTTTGGGGACAAAGAAGCGGTTGAGCGACTCGATATCCTCTTCGCCCAGCACTCCGGCGGCATCGCGCAGCTTGAGGCGGTTAAGAATATACTCGTATCGCGCCTTGGCGAGCGCACGGCGGGATTCGAACAGCTTGCGGGTGGCGTCGAGCACCTCGGTGTTGGTTCTGAATCCGGCCATGAACCCTTTGCGGGTGCCTTCGAGCACAATCTCGCCGGACTTCACCGCCTGCTCGTAGGCTCTCACCTGGACGATGCTGTTGATTTGCGCATTGTAGTACTTGCGTACACTCGTCAGGGTATCGCGCTCTTCGAGATGCAGCTCCTCGCCGGCCTTCTGGCGGCGGGCAGCGGCCTGCCTTATCGATGCGCTCGTATAGCCGCCGGTGTAGATCGGCACGCTCATCTGCAAGCTGACCGACCAGGTGTTGTAGGTCGAGCCGATGGTATAGTTGTTCTCGCTCACCGAATAGCTCCGTCCAGCCCAGAGATCGAGCTGCGGCAAGCGGGAAGCCTTGTTCTTGTCGACCTCCTTGCGGGCAATCTCCACCTCCTGGCGGGCGGCTTTGATTTTGCCGCTCTGCTCTCTGGCCATTTCGATCCAGCTCTCGACGTTGCAGGGATCAGGTTCCGAAAGCACGAGCCGCTTCGGATCGAGACGGCAGAGGTCATCAGCGTAGAGTCCGGTGACGCTTTCGAGTTCCCGGCGGCGGCTTTCGAGTCCACCAATGGCGCTCGCCCGTTCGGCAACGGCAAGATCGTAACTGGCCTGAGCCTCGTTGACTTCGGTGATGGTGCCGAATCCGTTCGCGTAGCGCTTTTTGGACTGTTCGAGCTGCTCCTGCAACGCCTTGAGCTGGGCATCGGTAAAGGCGACATTATCTTCCGAATAGAGCACGTCACAGAAATTCTCGACGGTGCGAACGATCAAGGACGAGTACTCTCCCTGAAAAAGCGATTCGCTTTTGGCCTTCAACGCCCTCGACTGCTTGTAGCTGGCGAGACTTGCGAGGTTGAAGAGCGGCTGACGCAACGAAAGGCTGTGACTCAGCGTGTTGTACCAGATGGTCGGATCTTCGCCGTAAATGGTCGTATGGTCGGTCTGGCTGCGCCCTCTCGATGTCGAAGCCTTGATGCTGGGCAGAAAGCCCGATCTGGCCTTGGCGACCTCCTCTTTGTAGATTTTTGTATCCGCTTCGGCGGCGAGATAGCGGGCGTCGTAGTGCAACGCGAGATTATACGCCTCGCTGAGGCTCAGCGGTTCCGCGCCGGAGAGCGACGGAACAAGCATTGCCGCAACCGCGAGCACTCCGGCCATGCGCCGTGCTCGATTGACAATGCGAAGTGGCGAAAACTCTCTCTTCTCTTCGATCATAGCAGATCACTCCTCCTTGAGGGAAGCCGCCATGCGCTGCATCAGCGGGTGCAGGATGTAGGTCAGCATGGTGCGTTCGCCGGTTTTGATCACCGCCAGCACCGGCATTCCGGCCTGGATTTTGTGATGGCCCAGCTCTTTCATCCCCTCGGGCGTGACCGCGATGCGGGCGAGATAGTAGGAGATGGCCTGACCTCCCGCTCCCGGCGCAGACATTTCAGTGAGAAGATCGCCCGATACCGAGACCACCTTGCCGGGAATGACCATCTGCGGCGCATGGGCGAAGGCGGTGAACTGGAGATCGACCGTCAGCCCAGTGCGAACCTTGTCGATCAGATGCGGCGCGATTTTGGCCTCGACGAGCAGCGGCTCACCGAACGGCACGATGTCCATCAGCTTCTGGCCAGGCTGGATGACCGCGCCCACGGTCTGCACCTGAAGACCGACCACCTGCCCGTCCGCCGGAGAGGTGATGCGCGTATTGGCAAGCTCCTGCTCCAGCGCTTTCGATTTCTCGGCATCAGCCTTGACCTCGTTCTGCACCTGGGCAAGCTGAGTGGCGCTGTCGGCGCGGTTTTGCGCGACCTTGATCTCCAGATCGCGCTGCTGGCTCAATGGCGCGAACCCTTCAGCGGCAAGATTCTTCATGCCTGAAAGCTGCGTGCGCAACAGCCGCATGATCGTCAGATGCGAATCGAGCAGCTCCTGCTGTGTTCTGACCAGCTCACGCACCAGCTCCCTGTCGGTATCGGTGGCGAGATCGGGGTGCAGCGTCATCCTCGACGATCCGCGCTCTTCGGCGAGCAGACGCGCCTCTGCGGCGCGAAGGCTGAGATAGTGCTGGTGCACCTCTGCGTAGCGGGCTTTGGCGGTCTGATCGTCGAGCACCATCAGGAGATCACCCTTTTTCACGCTTTGCCCCTCCTCTGCAAGCACCTCGGTCACCGTGCCGCCAAACATGTTCTGCACCACCTTGCGCTTGGTGGCGATGCTCACCACCCCCTGGCACGGCACGCCTTCGTCGAGCGGCGCGAGCGCGGCCCAGAGGATGAAGCTGCCGAAGCCTATCACGAGTATCCAGATGCCGATGCGCACCGGGCTGCGAGTGTCGGTATGCTTGCGCTTCAGACCTTCGCGTGGCTCGTGCTCGGGTTTGCTTTGCTTCTGCTTGAATAGTCCGCCTGAATTCATTGTCCGTTCTGTTTTCCTTGTCCGTTTTGATTTGCCGTGGCCGGTCGCTGTGCGCCCTTTGCCGCCTGCTCTGCGTTGAGCACTTCGAGCACGCCGTCGCGCGGGCCGAAATGCTCGATCCTGCCATCCCTGAGCGCGAGAACCCGATCCGCCGCGCCGAGGATGTTAAGTCGATGGGTGATGAGAAACACCGTTTTGCCCGACGCCTTGAGCTGGCCTACCGCCTGCGCCAGCGCCCGTTCACCGGCGTCGTCGAGATTGGAGTTCGGTTCGTCGAGCACCAAGACCGAGGGGTTGCCGTACATGGCGCGGGCCAGACCGACCCGCTGGCGCTGGCCGCCGGAAAGCAGCGCACCCGCCTCGCCGATCTGCGAGTTGTAGCCGTTCGGAAAGCGCAGAATCGCCTCGTGAATGCCGGTGCGCTGCGCGGCCTCGATCACCTGGGCCGGATCGGTTTGGCCGAAGCGGGAGATGTTCTCGGCAATGGTGCCGTCGAACAGCTCGATGTCCTGCGGCAGATAGCCGATGTGCGGCCCAAGCGCCTCGCCCTCCCAGCTCTGGATCGGCTCCTCATCATAGAGCACACTGCCCGACGCCTCGGGCCACGCGCCGACCAGGCAGCGGGCGAGCGTGGATTTGCCCGATCCCGACGGGCCGATAATCGCCGTGACGGTTCCGGCGGGAAACGAGGCGTCGAGTCCATGCAGAATCGGCTCTTTCCGGCCCGGCGCGGTGGCGACGAGTCCGTCGATCCGCACGTCGCCCTGCGGCGCTGGGCGCGAGGGTTTCGAGGCGGACTCAGGAAAATCGGCGAAGAGCTTTTCAAGCCGCGAAAAGGCGTCACGAGCCTGGATGAAGGGCTTCCACGCCACGATCAACAGATCGAGCGGCTGCAAAGCGCGGGACATGAGCACGTTCGACGCGATCATGCCGCCGGCGGTCATCTTGCCCTCGATCACCATCAAGGCGCCGGCGGCGAGCGTGAGCGACTGCATGGTGTAGCGGACGAATTTCGAAATCGCCTGTTGCTGGTGCTGCTTGTGCTGGGCGTGGCCGTGCTCGGCAAGCGAGCGCTCGTGCAGGTCGAGCCAGCGCTCGCGCAAACTGCCGGTCATACCCATGGCGTGCACCGGCTCGATGTTGCGCAGCTTGCTGAAAAAGTAGGCGTTGCTCTCGCCGCCCGCCTTGCTCGCCCGCTCGATATCTTCGACGGTGGCCTTGTGGTTGTACCAGGCGACGAAAAGCTGGATGATGCAGAACAGAATCGAAATCCAGCCGAGAAATGGCTGGAGCAGAAAAATGACGCCAATGTAGATGGGCGTCCACGGCGTGTCGAAAAAGGCGAAGATGCCGTTGCCGGTAAGGAACTGGCGGATCGCCGTCAGGTCGGCGATGGCCTCCGCCGGATTGGCGTCGGCCCGCTTCAGGTTCTTCTCGAAGCTCGCATTGAAGACGATGGCGTTCATCGCCTCGTCGAGCCGGACGCCGCCACGCACCAAAAGACGCGAGCGCAGCCACTCGGCCACCACCATGATGGCGTAAAGAAACACCATGAGCAGCGTCACCACGATGAGCGTCAGTTCGCTGCGCCCCTTGAGCACGCGATCGTAGAGTTGCAGCATGTAGAGCGTCGGCGTCAACAGGAGCAGGTTGGCGATCATGCTGAAAAAGCCCACCCAGAGGAACTCTTTGCGGAACGACCACAAGTGGCGGGTCAGCTCGCTCCGGTCGAAAAACGATCCTTTTTTCATGCCTTCACCCCCTGCGATGGCCTGGCTTCGCCCGCGGGCGGAGGCTGGGGAGTTTGCGGAGGCTGGGGATTCTGCTGCCCCTGAAGGGCCGCAAGCACCTGGTCTCTCGGGCCGAACTGCTTGATCTGCCCCTCGATGAGCACGAGCATGTAGCCGACGGCGGCAAGCACGTTCATGCGATGCGTCATGACGATCACCGTCGAACCGGCAGCCTTGAGCTGCTGGAGCGTGTTGATGAGCGCCGCATCGCCGTCGGTGTCGAGATTGGAGTTCGGCTCGTCGAGCACCACGAAGCGCGGCATCCCGTAGACTGCACGCGCCAGAGCCACGCGCTGCCGCTGGCCGCCGGAAAGGAATGCGCCGTCATCGCCGATTGGCGTATCGTATCCGTTCGGGAGCGAGGAGACGAACTCCTCCAGCCCAACCATTCGGCAGGCCGCCTCAACCTTCTGCCTGTCCGGCTCGCCAAAGCGGGCCACATTCTCGGCGATGGTGCCGTCGAACAGCTCGACCGTCTGCGGCAGATAGCCGACGTGCGGCCCCAGCTCCTCCTTGTTCCAGGTGAAGATGTCGCTGCCATCGAGCCGCACCTTACCGCCCATCGGTGCCCAGATTCCCGTCAAAAGGCGGGCAAGCGTCGTCTTTCCGGATGCAGACGGGCCAACTACAGCGAGCGAATCTCCTGGTGCGACGCGGAAACTCACGCCTTTGAGAATCTGAATCTGGCTGCCCGGCGCTCCGGCAACGACTCCTTCCACCGAAAGCGCTCCCTTGGGCGGAGGCAACGGCATCTTCTTCTCTTCGGCGGGAAACAGCTTCAGCATCCCGTCAAGCCGACCGACCGCTTCACGCGCCCCCTCGACCTGACGCCAGTTGCCGATGATCTGCACCAGCGGACTGAGCACCTTGCCGCCAAGAATCGAGCCGACGATCATCCCCGAGCCGAACAGCTTGCCATTGAGCGTCAGCCAGCAGCCGATGCCGAGCAAGGACGAACTGAGCAGCGACTGCACGAGTTTTGAAAAGGCCGCGTTGGCCCCTGCCGTATCCGAAGCGTCCGCCTGGCTCGCGATGAACTCCCGCTGCCTGGCGAGCCAACGCTGGCGCATGTTGCCGAGCATCCCCATCGATCTGATCACCTGCGAGTTGCGCAACACGCTTCCGGCGTACATCTGCGAAGCTGTCGAACCCCGGCTCGCCTTCACCATCGGCTGCTTGACGCGGCGCTCGTTGAAAAATCCGATGAGAAACTGTATCAGCGCGCCAATGACCGAGAACCAGCCAAGCAGCGGATGCATGATGAAGAGAATGATGAGCACCAGCATGGCAAGCGGCGCGTCCATGAAAGAGAGCATGACATGAGCGCCGATAGCCTCGCGAATGGTTCTGAGATCGCCAACCACCTGAGCGGCGCTGCCGACCGGGAGGTTTTTCAGCCGGGCGGCAAAAGCGGTGTCGAACACGCGCTCACGCAACCGCTGATCGAAGGCGCGAGCCGCATCGTGCATGATGCCCGAGCGCACCCATTCGAGCGCTTCGAGCGCGACGTAGAGACCGACGACCAGAATCGTCAGCATTACCAGCGTCTGATGATTGCGGCTGTTGATGACGCGATCGTACACTTCGAGCATGTAGACGCTCGGCGAAAGCACAAGAATATTGGTCACGACGCTGAACAAGAGCACGCGAACGCCCCACGGACTCAGCGCGCAGAGCGCCTCTCGAACTTCGGATTTCTTTTCGGGTTGAACCATCGAGTGGGGAACATCACTTGACAAAAACAGAAACAAACCTGCTGTACGCCGCCATCCTTTCGACCATCCATCAATCCACCATGCCACCGGGCTGGACAGCTCTTCTCCATAAACAGGTAAAGTGACGGTTGTCCTCAATATAGATCAAGTGAAGCTTGAATACCATTAAGATTTACTTAAAATAGTATGGGATAAACGTACTACGGGAACTTTCCAGACCCCGTAGTACAATACAGCAACACTCAATTGAATCAGAAGATAGCCCACGCCAGCAGACCGAGCGCCGCCGCTCCGGCAAGCACCTCTCCAGCCCCGATCCCCGATGAGCTGCCACCGGTCGCCGCGACAGCGGCAGCGACCGTCGAGAAGTCATAGTCTGAATGCGCACCGAAGTGATTGCCAGCGAGATCAAGTATCGAACCATCAGCAAAGGTTACGTAGTAAGGCTTTCCATTGGCGAGATTAGCCGCTGGATCGATAGTAAGCGTTTTATGATCTGCTGACAGCGTCACCGAAGCAGCAACCGGATCGCCGCCTGCAGAACCCGAATGCAGAACGACACCATCGGCAACAGTATTATCGTAACGGATCTGTTCGCTGAACGTGACCAGGATAGTGCTGTCAACGGCGACATTGCCCGCGCCATCTCCAGGCTGGAAAGTTGCCTCCGGCGCTCTGTCATCGAGATGCGAGGTCACCCACTGGTTGTTGTAATCGGTACCATTGAATCTGAAGGTTTCGACACCGTTCACCAGATCCATTCCATCGCGGCCTTCCGTCTTGTCATAAATCGTCCAGGTGTCGGAATCCGCATTGAAACCGATGGCATAATCATTGATGTCGCCGCTGAAGAGAACTGTATCATCACCGTCATCGCCATAAATCGTATCGTTACCGCTGTTACCCGCCAGAAGATCATCGCCTGTGCCGCCATGCAACTCGTCGTTTCCGGCATCGCCATGCACATAGTCGTTACCCGTTCCGCCGTAGAGTGTATCGTTGTCGTCGCCGCCAAACACCGCGTCGTTGCCACCATCGCCGTAAACCACGTCGTCACCGCCTTCCGAGCCGACGATGTCGTCACCACCACCTCCATGAATGATATCGTTATCTGGACCAAGAACGATATGCTGGCTTGCATCGTCGGCAAAAATGACGTTGCTGCCCGCGCCGCCGCTGTAGTGACCATGACCAATTATGATGGCAAATTCAACGCCATTCAGCTCGATCTCTGTTCCCTCCGGCAGGCCGCTGGCGTCGATGACCATCACCTGGTTGCCATCTCCGCCGGTAATGCTGACACTCTGGCCGGTCTGACCACCACTCAGGGCAAGCGACTGAACCTCGACGCCAGGATATGCTGCCGCAGAGGTCTCGATCTCCGCGAGGTCAAAATCACCCTCGACATTGCCGTTGTTATCGATAAAGTGCATTAACTGATCATACGTCGTCAAACCTGTGCCCAGCGTCCTGATCTGACCAGTCACATCGGCAGGCAGGTTGAGTGTTGTACCGCCAACAATATTCTCATTTTCATTGAGCGTTTTGACGTGCTCGACGAAAAGTTGGAAAGTCTGGCTTGAGGTCGCGCCAATCTCGTCGGTGGCCGTCACCTTGATCTCAAGCGTTCCCACATCTCCGTTATCCGGCGTGCCGCTGAAGCTCATCGCCACCGGATACGGCATCGTGCCGCCCTGCGCCGTATCGTAGCCGATGGTCGGAACGGCTGTTGCCGGACTATAGTTCGACGCCCCGTCGAGTTTCGCAAAGGTGTTGTACGAGCTGACGTCCCATGTCGAAACGTAACCTGACCATCCATCGGCCAGCGTGCTCCAGTCATCCCACGACAAACCGAAATCGGTACCGTACAGGTAGCGGCTGGCGGCGATTTCGTGCTCGATGTTCATGCCGTCGCCGATGAAGAGCACGATATGTTCTGCTCCGCCTTTGTTGGCGGCATCCATCATCGCCTGGTATATCTGCGTATTGTCGATGATGTTTGTGCCCGAATACCAGTTGCCTGCATAGTCGGCGAAGTACTGCGACCCCGCGCCGCGCGCCGAAACCGTCACCAGCTCATCGGTGTGCTGCAATGTGCCGTAAGTCACTTCGCCGTCGGGATAGGCCGCCCCGCTCTGCGCCGGAAGGTCGCCAATTCCGAGTTCTGTCTGGATGCGCATATAGCTGTTCGAGTGATCGCTCGTGACGATGACCAGCGTGTTCGACCAGTCGATACCGTTCTCGCCCGACGCCACATAGTTCTCCGCTTCGGTTACAGCCTTGTCCAGATCGTACACGCCCCCGACCATGTTCTCGAAGTCGTTGGCATGGTTGCTCCAGTCGATGTCGCCCTGCTCGATCATGATGAAAAAGCCATCCTTGTCCTGATTCAGCACTGACAGCGATGCGTGCGTCACGTCCGACAGCGTCGGATCGGGATCGACTCCTCCTGTGCCGCGCGTCACCGACGGCGTACCGGGCGTGTCGGAGACGTTGTAATAGTCGAAGTTGCCGCCTGACGCCGTTCCGTACAGGCCGAACAACCGCTCTCCGTCGGCAAGGCTCACGCTCGCCGCCGCCGCCGTCAGCGAGTCGCCGCCATCCACGCCCGACTGGCGCTCGACAAAAACGACCTTGTCGGTATATGCCGTGGCTGTATGATTGTGGAAGGCATCGTACTCGTCGTTGTAGCCGTTATGGTCAAGATCGGTGCTGTGATTGGCGGCATCTTTCACCGCTTTGGCGAAGTAGCTGTCCAGTCCGCCGCCGATCACCACTTCCGGTTTGGTCTGGGTCAGGATTTCATCCGCGATGTCCCACTTGTCGTTGCGGTACACATCGTGGCTGACCACGCCCGCTGGCGTGGCATGTGAGAACGGAACCGTGCTGGCCACGCCGATAGCGAAGCCTTTGTCGGCTCGCAGCGTCTCGGCGATGGTTGTCAGCTCGCCTCCTGCCGGATCGCCACTCTTCCAGGCGATGTTCCCCGCATCGGTCTTGCAGCCGGTCACCAGCGCCGTGATCGCCGAAGCTGAATCGGTCGAACGATTCTCCGAACCACCCGTCAGAAAGTAGTCGGCCATGGTCTGGGCATCATGGTGCGCTGCATCGAAATGCAGCCAATCCGGCAGCGGCGAACCATCCGCCAGCGTTGCCGTGTAGGTCAGGCTGTCGCCGCTATCGGCATCCGTGAAAGCATACTCCAGAACCTTGTAATCAAGTTTTCCATGCTCTGAAACCGTTACGTCTTCAACTGCTTTCGAAGCCTCAGGCGCATGATTCTCCTGGAAGATGCTGACGGTGTTGGAAACCTCATTACTGAGCAACACCAGCTCGCGACCGGTCGGGCTGTCAGCCGCGGAGACGAACAGCACCCCTTCCGGACTTTCATCACCGGCGTGCCGCAGATACTGCACGAAACTCACCTCCGACGGATCGGTGACATCGTACACCATCACGCCACCCCCGCCGCGTTCGAGCGTCACGAAGGCGAGGGTTTTGCCATCCACGACGCCGATGGCAACCCCTTCCGGCTCCGACCCTTTGTTATCTGAACGGGTGTCATCGAACAGCCCTGAGCCGCTCGCATTTGTATAAAGGCCATGCAGGGCGACAAACTGCTCGATATGCGAACCGCTGTCGAAGACGATATTGCCATTGGCATCGAGAATGCTGAAAGAACGCGCGCCGTAAGAAAGAAGCTGGTCGATGTCGCCATCGCCGTCGGTGTCGCCGTTATTGCCGGGCGCATTCGATACCGTCAGACGGCCAAGCACGCCGTCGGTTTTCAGCGTCGCCGCATTCGGAAACAGAGTTGCATCGAGCGTGAGGTTTTTCACGCGAGCGGTTTCGGCAGAGGCCAGAAAGACGTCCCGATCATCGCCCTCGTTGGCAGTCACGTAATAGGTCTTGCCATCCGCGCCGGTAAATGATGCGATGGCGTCCGGCATGTACTGACCATAAACCAGCTGGCCGGTCTGGAGATCGATCCCGTCCTTGTCGCTGCCGTCAAACGGCAGACTGAAAAAGCTCTTCAGGCCAAGCGGCACGATGCCGGTGAAGGTTGCCGAAGCGATGTCGAGTACGCCGATGGCGTTGTTCTCCTGAAGCGTCACGAAAGCCGTTTTGCCATCGGGAGAGATGCTGATGTATTCCGGTTCGAGATCCTGGGCTACCGTCGTGCTCTCAAACCCGGCTTCACCGGCAAAAAGCCTGACGCCTGAGTCTTTGAGCGCTGCAAGCTGGCTGTTGAACGCAGCAAACGACGCCGTAGCAACCGTCGCATGACCGACGCCACCACTCAGATCGATGATGCTGACGGAACCTTCGGGGTTGGAACCGCCCGAGGCCATCTCGCCTTCATTGGCCACCAGCACCTTCATGCCATCGGCGCTGAAGGTGAGCATGTCCGGAAGAGCGCCAACCGTCACGCTGCCAAGAATCATCGAAGCATCGCCAACGGCGCCGTCGGCATCGAGAAACCAGACCGTACCCGGATCGGTTTTGCTGTCAGCTTCGACCGCCACGGCGACGATCCCGTGACTGACGGCAACACTGTTCACCTTGTTGCTGCCAAGATCGATGGTACCAAGTTTGCTCATCAGCAAGGAGTCGTCAAGGCTGACGACCTGCAAGCCACTAACGGGAGAGGTAACGAAAATGCGGCTGCTTGCAGCATCGAATGCGGAAATCTCCGCGCCGAAATCCATCGCCAGCGTTGACGCAAAGCTGAAGCCGCCACTTGCCGAACCGTTCAGGGAAAGCGCATTGCTCACGGCGACATCGTGGAAAGAAAGAGCATCCTGCCCGTCGAGACTCTGCAGGGTATCGGCGGCAGCGGCATAGGATACCTTCACCAGCGCGGAAAGATCGAGATTGGACGAAAGCGTCAGAATGACCTGATTATTGACCACCTGAAGCTTCGAAATCGTCTGTTCAGTTTCACCGTTGAGAATGGTAAACTGGGTGAGCGAGGGAGTGGTTGAGGTATCGAGCTTGTCACCGAAATAGAGGGTCACGACGTTGCCGAGACCATCCACGCTGGAATTGAGCAGCGGGTTGGAATTGATTACCATGGGTTCTCCCAAAAGTTTTGGATTGATGTTTCGGTGTACAATCCTGACAGGCAGACATTGAACGTATCAGACATGCGGATGAATGTCCGACCGTAGCCTGGGGATTGTCATATCACGCTTTTGCAGATACGGCAGCAATTTACCCAACCACTGTTACCGGCTCGTTGAGGCTGCGTTACAAGCGGGTGAAACATGGTTACAAGTCTGCTACGCTTGAACAGGAAGATGAACCTGGCTTTTTTTTAACAGGGTTTTACGCTGGAATCCTGCGCCAAAAAGGAACGAGTCAATGAGCGGTAAAAAAACGCAAGAGTTTTGGCGGTGACGTCAAGGCCAGGCTGGCGCTTGAAGCGATTCATGCGATAAGGCGAGTGGACAGATGAGAGGCAAGAATAAGCGACAAGCCTGTTCGAGATCATGCGAGGGCCAGAACTGCTTGATCTTGCGGCGGATATGAAAAAGTACTATTCGAAAATCGGATGACTGAGGGGTGAGCTGGAGTGGTAAAAAAGTCGGGGATTACCAGATGAAAGCGTGAGCCGCATCGTGCATGATGCCCGAGCGCACCCATTCGAGCGCTTCGAGCACGATATAGAGACCAACGAGCAGAATCGTCAGCATTACCAGCGTCTGATGATTGCGGTTGCTGATGACGCGATCGTACACTTCGAGCATGTAGAAGCTCGGCAAAAAGCACAAGAGTATTGGTAACGACGCTGAAAAGCAGCACACGAACGCCCCCACGGACTCAGTGCGTAGAGCGCCTCTCGAACTTCGGATTTCTTTTCGGGTTGAACCATCGAGTGGGGAACATCACTTGACAAAAACAGAAACGATCCTGCTTTACGCCGCTATCCTTTCTAACGTCGATGAATCGATGAAACCAGTTGACGGAAAAGTACCAGACATCATGGTTCTGTTCGAGAAACAGGCAAAGTGACGATTGAACGAGCGACGCTGATTAAACCATTATGATTTAATTAAAACGGAAGGTAATAAACGTTAAGCGGGGTCTGTCCGTACCCCGCTTAACGCTACGCGACTCAGCCGTCAACTCACAAAACCAGCCAGACAATGAGACCGACCGCAGCCGCTCCGGCCAGCGCGACGCCAGCTCCGCCGCCGGAGGATCCGCCGGAAGCCGACACCGCCGCCGCGATGGTTGAAAAATCGTAATCCGAATGCGCGCCGTAAGAGTTGCCGTTCAAATCGAGCACTGAGCCATCTGCAAAAGTTACGTAATAGTGCGTTCCGTTGGCAAGGTTAGCCGTTGGATCGATAATCAGCTTATTCCCGCTCACCGACAGCTGCGTGCTGCTCGCCGCGTTGAATCTATCGACAAGCGCGCCAGTCGCCGAGCCTGAGTGTATTTCGATCAGCCCGGTACCGAGATGAACTGGATCACTGAACGTCAGCTCGATATTGCTGTCAACGGCGACATTGGTCGCGCCATCGGTTGGATTGAACAATGTTACCGTGGGGGGCACCAGCTCTGTCGTAACATCCTGGAACTTGAACAGTTCGACCCCACTCACCGTATCCATGCCGTCCCGGCTTGGCGTGTTGTCGGTAATCGTGAAGGTATCTGTTGCGCCATTGTACACAACGGTGTAGTCGGCGCGATTTCCGCTGTAGACCGCCGTATCGTTGCCTAATCCGCCAATAATCGTGTCGTTGCCACCGCCACCGGTAAAGGTGTTGTCGTGCAAGTCGCCAGTAAGCTTGTCGCCAAAGGAACCAGCGGTAATACTTTCAATATTGTTCAGCGTATCGTAACCGATGCCGGCTGAGTCAGCGGGATAATCGAGTGATCTGGCGAAGCCCTGGGCAAGATCCACTTCAATAGCGGCATGAGCACTGGTATAAACGTCCAGATCAACTCCCAGACCGCCATTATAGGTATCGTTACCAGCTCCATCGCCGCCGATGATCACGTCGTTGCCATCTCCGGCATCAACGACATCGTGACCAGCGCCGCCATAGATAATGTCGTTGCCTGTTCCGCCCGTGATTGTATCGTTCCCGCCGCCGCCAAAAAGCAGACTGCCAGTGGCGATTCCTGACGCATCGATGGTGTGTTGAGTTTGATTGTTCGGATCGAAATACTGCAAGTTATAACTGGCGCTGCGCACCAGTTCAGCATGAACACTGTCATCGTTGTAAGTTACATCAACGGTCAACGTGCCTGAGTCGCCTGCAACAGGAGTGTAGGTGCTGCTGTCCGTTCCAATTGCCGAACCACCGAGATACCACTGATAGTGCAGCGTTCCAAGACCTTCAGCATCGGCCAGAGTCGAGGTGTTGGCGACGAAGGTATTTTCGCTTCCTGACTGCAATCCGATCGACACCGATCCCGTCGGAAGATCGTTGAGGCCGTTGATCGTGATCGTCGCGGTCTGGGGCGTGTTGCCGCCATTACCATCCGATACCATATAGCTGATCACGATGGTCTTGTGCTGACCATCACCAAGTGAATCAAACACCGCATTGGCAGGGTTGACTGTCAGCGTCGTTCCGCTAAGCGATAATCCCGTTGGCGCCGTGCTGCTCGCGGCTCCTCCATCGACCGCATAGGTCACGCTGTCTACCCTCAACGTGTCGCCATTATCCACATCGACCGCATTGTTGGTCAGGATGATGTCGTATGCGGCGTCCCCTTCAGTGAGCGTTTTCGCCAGCGGCCCGCTCACCGTCGGCGCGTCGTTCATACCGTTGATCGTGATCGTCTCGGTCTGCGACACGGTTGCGCCATGCGTGTCGGTGATGTTGTAACTGACCACGATGGTCTTGTGCTGACCGACAGCAAGCGAATTGTACGCCGCATTCGATGGATCGACCGTCAACGTATGTCCCGAAAGCATTACGCCCGCTGGCGCCGTACCGCTCGCCGCCCCTCCATCGACCGCATAGGTCACGCTACCCGCGGCCACGCTGAGTGTCGCCGTTTCGCCGTTGTCCGGGTCAGTCGCTCCGCCCAGCAGCTCCAGGCTCGATGACGTCGCGCCCTCGCTGACCGTGGTGCTCAACGCACCGGAAACGACCGGGGCGTCGTTCGCGCCGTTGATCGTGATCGTCGCGGTCTGGGGTGTGTTGCCGCCATTACCATCCGAAACGTTATAGCTCACTACGATGGTCTTGTGAGCGCCGAAAGCGAGTGCGTTGAACGCCGCATCGGCAGGGTTGACTGTCAGCGTCGTTCCGCTAAGCGATAATCCCGTTGGCACCGTGCTGCTTGCAGCTCCTCCATCGACCGCATAGGTCACGCTGTCTACCCTCAACGTGTCGCCATTATCCACATCGACCGCATTGTTGGTCAGGATGATGTCGTATGCGGCGTCCCCTTCAGTGAGCGTTTTCGCCAGCGGCCCGCTCACCGTCGGCGCGTCGTTCATACCGTTGATCGTGATCGTCTCGGTCTGCGACACGGTTGCACCATGCGTGTCGGTGATGTTGTAACTGACCACGATGGTCTTGTGCTGACCGACAGCAAGCGAATTGTACGCCGCATTCGATGGATCGACCGTCAACGTATGTCCCGAAAGCGTTACGCCCGCTGGCACCGTACCGCTCGCTGCCCCTCCATCGACCGCATAGGTCACGCTTCCCGCGGCCACGCTGAGTGTCGCCGTTTCGCCGTTGTCCGGGTCAGTCGCTCCGCCCAGCAGCTCCAGGCTCGATGACGTCGCGCCCTCGCTGACCGTGGTGCTCAACGCTGCAGCGACCACCGGTGCCTCGTTAACATTGGTGATATTGACCTTTACAGTTCCCGTCTGGTCATGCGCGGCGAGACCATCGCTGACCTTGACAATAAGGTCATAACTGGTGGTTGGCGATTCAAAATTGATCGTAGCATAACCCGCGCTGGTCACGGTGATGATTCCTGTTCCAGGATCGATCGCAAAAAGCGGCTGGTTGGCGACATCGAGCGGCGGCGACACGAGACTGAACAACAGGGTATGATAGGTATCCTGGTCAGTAGCAGTCGCCTGGGCTACCTGTGTACCGGCAAGGGAAAGCTCTGGCAGCAAAACCGGCGATGCAGGCACCGTCAATACCGGAGCGTAATTGTTCGCATAAGTCGCTGTCGTAAAATCGTAGGCTGTCGTGCCGATATAACTGTTGCCCACGGAATCCTTGAGCGCGCCGGAATCGATCGTCACGAAATAGTGCGTAGTCTGGCTTAGCAACGACGTTGGCGTGATGGTCAGCGTGCTGCCCGATATTTGCAGGTTCGTCGCATTGGTCGCCACATTGTAGTTCTCCACCGAGGGGCCTGTAGCCGAACCGGTATGGATGGCAATAGTACCGGTTCCTTTCTGGATATTTTCACTGAAGGTCAAGACAATACTGCTCGGCACAATCACGCCTGTGGCATTATCGGCAGGCAGGAAAGTTGTGACTGTCGGCGCAACGGTATCGCCCGTCGTGAAATCGTAGGTCGAGGTGCCGACATATGCGTTTCCTGCAAGATCCTTGATTGTCCCTGATTGCAACACGACAAAATAGTGCGTACTGCTGGCGAGCGTCGCTGTTGGGTTGATCGTCAGGATAGTTCCTGAAACGGTCAGGTTCGCCGTGGTGTTCGTGGCCAGATCGTAGCTTTCCAAAAGCGCTCCTGTCGGCGAATCTTTGTGAATCTCGATCAGGCCTGAGGTTCCCTTCTGGATGTTCTCGCTGAAGGTCATCACGATATTGCTCGATTCAACGACTGCCGTAGCTGCATCGGCAGGGTTGTAGGTGGTCACCGTCGGCGCGGTCGTGTCCACCGTAGCGAAGTGATAGGTGGTCGTACCAGCGTAGCTGAGACCAGCCATGTCCTTGATCGCACCGGAATCGATGGTCACGTAATAGGTCGAGCCGTCCGGAGTGAGGTTCGCCGTCGGATTGATCGTCAGCGTGCTGCCCGATACCGTCAGGTTCGCCGCCGTGTTCGTAGCGAGGTCGTAGCTCTCGACCGGCGTGCCCGACACTGATCCCTTGTACACCTTGATAAAACCCGACGTGCCCTTCTGGATGTTCTCGCTGAAAGTCAGTACGATGTCACTCGCGACGGCAACTCCTGTCGCGGTGTCCGCCG
Source organism: Chlorobaculum sp. (assembly GCA_013334655.1). GTDB lineage: Bacteria > Bacteroidota > Chlorobiia > Chlorobiales > Chlorobiaceae > Chlorobaculum. Next base: position 23,329 of record JAAXXD010000001.1, read on the forward strand.
GGCTGAAAGTGCTGACCGTCGGCGCGGTCGTATCTACGGTCGCGAAGTGATAGGTGGTCGTACCCGCGTAGCTGAGACCAGCCATGTCCTTGATCGCTCCTGAATCGATGGTCACGTAATAGGTCGAGCCGTCCGGCGTGAGATCGGCGGTCGGATTGATCGTCAGCGTGCTGCCCGATACCGTCAGGTTCGCCGCCGTGTTCGTGGCAAGGTCGTAGCTCTCGACCGGCGTACCCGATACTGATCCCTTGTACACCTTGATCAGACCCGTGGTGC
>JAAXXD010000001.1:23704-78848 GCA_013334655.1 Chlorobaculum sp.
ATACCGTCAGGTTCGCCGCCGTGTTCGTGGCAAGGTCGTAGCTCTCGACCGGCGTACCCGATACTGATCCCTTGTACACCTTGATCAGACCCGTGGTGCCCTTCTGGATGTTCTCGCTGAAAGTCAGTACGATGTTGCTTGCAACGGCAACTCCTGTCGCGGTGTCCGCCGGACTGAAAGTGCTGACCGTCGGCGCGGTCGTGTCCACCGTCGCGAAGTGGTAGGTGGTCGTTCCGGTATAGCTGTTTCCAGCCGCGTCCTTGATCGCTCCTGAATCGATGGTCACGTAATAGGTCGAGCCGTCCGGCGTGAGATTGGCCGTCGGATTGATCGTCAGCGTGCTGCCCGATACCGTCAGGTTCGCCGCCGTGTTCGTGGCAAGGTCGTAGCTCTCGACCGGCGTACCCGATACTGATCCCTTGTACACCTTGATCAGACCCGTGGTGCCCTTCTGGATGTTCTCGCTGAAAGTCAGCACGATGTTGCTTGCAACGGCAACTCCTGTCGCGGTGTCCGCCGGGCTGAAAGTGCTGACCGTCGGCGCGATGGTGTCACCGGTCGTGAACGAGTAGGTGCCACCGGCATAGGCGTTCGAGGCAAGATCTGTCACGGAGCCTGACGCCATGGTCAAGTAATAGCTGGTGCTGCTCTTGAGCGTTGGCGTCGGATCGATGGTCAGTATCGAACCACTAACCGTAGCGGCAACCGCAATAGCCGTGCCGGTTGCAGAACCTTCGTGAAGCACAATATTGGCACTATTGGCGATCTGGACGGATTCGCTGAATGTGACGGAGATATTAGACGATTCGACCACGGCAGTCGCCGCATTGGCTGGAGTTACACTTGAAACCGTCGGAGGAGTCGTGTCGGCAGGGCCATAGGTCAGATAAACCGTTCCTCCGCTCAGCTTCAATGTCTCCACGCTGGTGAAGTTCATGGTAAAAGAACCGCCTTTCGAGCTCGCACCTGTTACGACCGCGGTGCCTGTAACGTTGTAGGTGGTGCCTGCGACAAGAGTGACTCCATTCAGTTGGAAGTTCCCAATGGGAAACCTGTCCTGGTAACCAATGCCCGTGGCCGAGTCCGCAAAATTGAAGGTATCGGTTCCCGCAAGGCCGTCAACGGTATAGGTACCGCCTGTGCCTGCCGGCTGGGATTTAAAGTAGAGCGTGTCATTTCCTGTAGTTCCCGTGTACGTCGGCATAATAATTTCTTTTTTAGTTCGGAATAGTTTCTTATTGCTAAATCAGTTATTAGCTATCTCCTTACTCGTTGCTCTTGCAAGCAAAAAAACGCCTGACAAAACAAGGCCTCGCCTGAGCGATACGCTGATGATTGTTTTATTTGAATTATTATTTTGGCCGGTTCTTTATGCCGGGCGTCAGTTTTTGTGATGTAATTTTCCCTTCAGGTCAATGGCCAGAAAATTCATACCTGATGTATCAAGAAAATCAAGGCCGACATCCTCTTTCAGCATGGCGATTGTTGCGCAACTACCTGCGCCAAGCGCCGTCGGTGCCGCAACGGTGACTGATTGCCATGCGCTCACCGGATATCCGGTTTTCGGGTTGATAATGTGACAGTATCGCTTTCCATCAAGATCAAAATATCGTTCGTAATCTCCACTTGTTGCCATCGCGCCACAGTAAACGGGGATCGTGGAAATCACTGCATCCTTTTGTCGAGGGTGTCTGACAATCATCGTCCAGGGTTCGTCTCCCGGTTTCGGGCCGACTACTTTTATATCCCCCGACATGTTCACATAACCGTGCCGGATACCACTCTCGTAAAGAAGCCTTGCAACATGGTCAGCCGCGTACTCCTTTACCATTCCTCCAAGATCTATCTGCATACCTGAGATAGGCAGGCGAAAAGCATGAGCCTTCCATTCCACCTTTTTCCATCCTGTCAGATCGAGTAAAGGAGCAATCATTTCATAGGCAGGCACCTCGCTTTTAGAGAAATCCCATGCTTTACGAAGCACCCCCGAAGTTATATCGAACAACCCTCCGCTCTTTTCAAAAAGGGTATCGGCGTACTGTATGAGAAAAAGCGTCTCGTCGTCGCACGCCACCGCCTCGTTGCCGGCTGCGGCGTTGATACGTGAAACAATGCTTTCCGGCAGATAACGCGAATACTTGCATTCAAGTCTCCTGACCTCGCCGATCGCCTTTTCAGCAAGAGCGATGGCTTCATTTTTCGAGGAACAGTAGAAAAGAATTTCACATGCACACCCCATGGCCTGAAAGCCGAAATGAGCAGTATCCATAACTGGTTTTAGCTCCTTTATTTTCACTTCAGCCGTCACCTGCCTCAAAAACCGCTTGCCGTCGAGCGCTGACACAGATCGGCAAGCAATTCGTGAAAAGGGATGCGGAAACTAAAACTCCCTCGAAATCCCGATCTGGAGGAAGTCCGCGCTGAATTTAGCTAAAGCCGGATCGGGATTGCCGCTCATCGCCCAATTGCCACGCTGAACATAGTGATCGACTCTGAAATCAATAGTCCAGTCTGTCAGGAACCGTTTTTCCACCTTGACTCCGAAGGTCAGTGCACCGAAAGCCGAAAGTCTCGAATCTTCAGAATAATAGAGCGCATCCGCAGGATGTTCGGTAGGCTCTTCCAGAGTCAGCAACTCATTAGGTCCGACAGGTACGTAAAAATTTGCCTCGGTCTGAGAGTAGTACCTCACGGATGGCGTTACGGTAACATGGTACGGAAGCGGCTGCGCATAATCCGCGCTGAACGTATGGGAACGAATGCCAAATGTATCAGTATAGTAGCGATAGCTCAGATGCGTTGTCGATTCTGGACCTTCGAAATAGTGGTTCCATCTGCCCATCAGGGTAGTAAAATTGCGCTTCTCGGGCCGCTTATCCTCAGTCTTATACGGATCGGTGAAGTAACCGTGCCCGATCGAGCGGCCAAGATTTATCTGAACAATGTCATTTTTGGACATCACCTGGGTGACGCCGAGCATATAGGCGTTGATGTGTTTCCTGCCATGTATTTCAGGCTTCCCGGTGGCTGTAATGGTATCAGTGGTGACGCTTGTTCCGAGCGTGAATGTGGTGTTTTTACTTGGCGTGGCGTAGCTTCCCTGCAGCGAGACGCTCCTCGAAATGTAATCGTTCTCCTGAGAGTAGCTTGTACCGGCTGTTATACTCCCCTGCCCGAAGTACCTGGTGACCCCCGCATCGATGGCATGTCGGAAATCCTTCATTTTCGACGCGCCGGACACTCCATCAATAAGACGGCGGTGAAAAGTGTGAAAGTGAGGGGAGGCGCCAGAGACTTCATCGTAGGTGCCGGTGACATCGAACGCCCACTTTCCAGCAATGGGTGCCATAGCCCGCACCGAATAGGCATTGACGCCTATCCTGTCCATGGAAGGATCTTTCTGTTGGTCCTCGTACTTCAGATACTTGAAAGCGACGATGCCTTTTTCAGGTGCGGCATCGGCCATTGCCGGACGGGCGGAGGGCAGGAGCATGGCTGCCGCTGTCAGCGCGGCACCGATAACCCTGGTGTTTTTCACGGAAGAAACTTTTTTCATAGCTGTATCCTGATGATTTGAGGGTTATCCTTTTTAATTGCAACCGCAACCGCCGCCGCCTACGCCCGCGCCGCCGGAGGATGCCTCCTTGCTGCTGTAGATGTGCTCGGTGTAGCCCGTGTCGAGCCGGTCACCTTCAAAAGTCATTTCCGGCTTTGCCAGGTTCTGCTTTTCCCAGGGCTGCACCGTAGCGCAACCGGACAACGCCGCCAGTCCGGCGAGGCCCCAACATGCCGAGATAGCTCGAGTAACAATACGATTCATGATCTTGCCTCCTGAATGGCTTGGTTGTCTGTAAAAAATCCTGCTGCCGTCATAACTCTCCCCCTAACTCTTTTTTCAACAATCACATAATGGTATAAGGGCTATCGTAATGGCGTTAACAATCGTGAAGTGGAGAGCACAAAAAAAACCGCCTTGAGATGGAAGCTTTTCTGAGCTTGTGCGCCAAGGCAGAGACGTAATTGTCGAGGCTCGCAAATCGCGGCAATCGACCGAACGGCGGTGTTGAAGGAGAAAGAATAGCGTAATCAGCAAAGAGAAGAACCCGTTTACTCAAACAACCTTTCAACAACCTATATATAATAGGAAAAAATAAGTTAATAAACTCTTAACAATTTCTTAAAAATAACTTAAAATATATTAATACAGGCTGACCGATGGCAAAATGAAGTGGACCCCTGCCGTCAGACAAAATCGGGTCGAGTTTAAGCTCGTAACTCCCTGTTGTTCATGAAGCCGATTGATGCTGCGCTGTAACCTCTGACAACCCATCAGAGGATTGCTTTTGAGAGAACTTGTCAACGATGCACGCACCGCCGCCCGTTGCGCTTGCGTACACCTCGTCCGGGGTTTTGCAGCCCAGCGACTGATGCGGCCGCTCCGTATTGTACAAGCGGAAGTACTCAACCAACCCCTGCTTCAATTCCACCAGCGTTCCGTAGCCTTTCAGGGAGAGGTCTTCATGCTTGACGCTCCTCCAGAGCCGTTCGACAAAAATGTTGTCCAGCGCCCTGCCGCGACCGTCCATGCTGATGCGAAGCGTCGGATACTTCATGAGCGCCCGGATAAATACATCACTGGTGAGTTGCGCACCCTGATCGCTGTTGAAGATTTCCGGTACGCCATACTTCCGGAGCGCCTCTTCAAGACATTCCACGCAAAAACTGCTCTCCATCGAGTTCGACAGCCGCCACGCCAGCGCCTTGCGTGAGTACCAGTCGATGATCGCCGTCAGGTACATGAACCCTCTCCCGGAAGCCGGCACCAGGTGATATCCGTTGACCAGACCTGATTCGGCCTGGTGACGCTAACTCCTCGCAAGAGATAAGGATAGACCTCATGCTCAGGATGCGGCTTGCTGGTGTTTGGCCCCGGAGCCATGCCCAGCAGCCCCAACCGCCTCATCAAACGCTGCACCCGTTTCCGGTTGACAACATACCCTTTTTTCAGAAGAATCTGCCGCATACGTCGGCTGCCGTAAAAAGGATGGAGTACGTACTTCTCGTCGATCAGACGCATCAGCAGCAGGTCATCGTCACTGGGCGAATACGGCCCTGGCTTGACGTAATAACTCGCGTGACTGACATCGATCAGTTGGCATTACGTCGAGACCGGCAACGGCTCATCGCCGCTGATCCAGCTTTTCCGCAGCTTCACAGGTAAGGCCCAACTTTTTTTTGAGCCAATCCAATTGAACCTTGAACCGACCGATTTCGGTGTAGAGCTTTTCAGGATCCGACGACGGATCGACTGGTTTCGGCCCGCGCTTCGTATCGAAAATTCCGGGAGCGTTGTCGAGCAGTTCCCGTTTCCAAAGGCCGACCTGGGACGGGTGTACCCCGAATTCATTGCCGATTTCGTTCAGTGTTTTGTCGCTCCGTATTGCCTCCAGCGCTACCTTGGCCTTGAACTGTGCGGTAAACTTGTTGCGTTTCTTCTCGCTCATAACTTGACCCTCTTTTCGGGCAAGTTACCACCTTAATCCGCTGTCCGAAAATCGGGGGCCACTATAGTATATCTGCGTGATCTGGTAATGCCTTACGGCACGATGTACAGGTGATCGTAGTGGATAACCGGTTTGTGGCCCTTCTGGCCCATCGTGGTGTGAGCTTTTTCGGCGCTGCATGAGGCCATTCCGTAGCCGATGACTTTGCCGTCTGACGAGCAGATGCGGATGACGTCGCCGCGCTGGAAGCTGCCCTCGACGCCGGTGATGCCGACGGGCAAAAGACTCGTGGCTCGCTCGCCGGAGGTGAGGGCGTCGATGGCACCCTGGTTGATGATGACCGCGCCCTTTTCGAGTCCTTCGCTGAGGGCAATCCAGCGCTTGCGGCTGTGCTCCGGTTTCTGGGCGATGAATTTCGTGCCGGTTTTGCCGCCGTGCACAATGGTCTGGAGGATGCCGGGGGTGGTGCCGTTGGCGATATGCACGGTGATGCCGAGACGCGAAAGCTTGTGGGCGATGGTGCACTTGGTGAGCATTCCGCCGCGCCCGAACTCCGATTTGCCTGGCCGGATGTACTGGCTGAAGTTCTTCGAGCCGGGGTCGATCTCTTCGATCACCGGGTGGCCTTCCGTCTGCATGTCGAACAGGCCGTCCACGTTCGAGAGGATGATGTGGCCGTCAACCTGAAGCATCGAGGCGATGAGGCCCGAAAGTTCGTCGTTGTCGGTGAACATCAGTTCCGTCACCGCCACGGCGTCGTTCTCGTTGACGATGGGCACGATCTTCTGCTGGAGCAGCGCCTCGAAGCAGGTGCGCATGTTGAGGTAGTGCTGCCGGTCGCGGAAGTCCCCCTTGGTGACGAGAAGCTGCGCGCCGGTCATGCCGTGCTTTTCGAAGCGGTCGTTGTAGGCGTTGATGAGCCGGATCTGCCCGGTGGCGGCGAGCACCTGGCGCGTCTCGACCGGCGTCAGGTTGCCAGCGAGCGACACGATGCCGCGCCCCGCGCCGACCGCGCCCGAGGTGACGAGAATGACCTCGACGCCGCTCGCCATAAGCGCGGCGATTTGCGCGGTCAGGCTGTCGAGAATCGCCGGATCGAGTTTGCCGTCGCGCCCCGTGATGACGTTGGTGCCGACTTTGACGACGATTCGCCTGTAAACCGGATGTTTGTGCGTCATGCCTGTTCGCCTTACTTCATGTGTTCCTGACTGAAATGCAACCCTGCGATGCCAGCGATGATCAGCAACAGGGATATCACCTTGATGACGTTCATCCCTTCACCGAACCAGAGCACGCCGATGGCCGTGATGAGCGCCGTGCCGAGCGCCGACCAGATGGCGTAGGCCATGCCGACCGGCATCACCCTGAGCGCAAGCGTGAGGAAGGTAAGGCTCAGCGCGTAAAAAACGAAAATCAAAACCGATGGCAGCGGTTTCGAGAAGCCCGCCGAGAGCTTCATGCTGGTCGTGCCGGAGACTTCGGCGACGATGGCGAGGATAAGATAAAGCCAATGCATGGTCGGTGTTGTCACTCCTCCTGATTTTTTTGCGCCCGCAGGCGGCAAGCCTCCGCGTCGAGGCATTCGCCGAAGAGCTGAAGGCTGAAGTTGCCGAGCGAGTAGCCGCGCTCCGTGCAGAGCTTCTGCATCATGCCCGCGAGTTCGCCGCTCGTGGCTTCCGAGACCTGGCCGCACTTGAGGCAGATGATGTGCAGGTGGTTGGCCACGCCCCATGACTTTTCGTAGTGCGTATGCTTGTGGCCGAGATCGATCTTGGTGACGAGGTTGAACCTGAAGAGCAGGTCGAGGGTATGATAAACTGTAGCGCGGGAAATCCGCACCCCCTTTTCGCGCAGCCGGACAAAGATTTCGTCGGCGTCGAGGTGGGTGCTGGAGCGGTAAATCTCACGAAGAACGCTCAGTCGCTCCGGGGTGCAGCGCCGCCCCTCCTCCTTCATGAAGGATTTGAAGAGGTTTTCAACCTTTGCCGTTGTTTCGCCGCCTTTATTATTCACCGTTGCGATTGCCAGTTAAGCTGTTTTCTTTGCTGCAATGTACCGTTTTTCCCTGAAATCCCTGCCGTCGCCGAGTGGGCGAGGGCTGGTCAACCGTACGAAAAACAGCTTGAAAATCGTACATTGCAGTTTTTCAGAAGCCGGTGGAAAGGGCAACTATCAGGAGTTCCGCAGAGTTCTTTAAAACGGACTGTTTTTGTCCACCACCGATTCAGCATGGCTGGCGCTTCAGTGCGTCGGCGCAATCCAGAAGAGAGAAGTTCAATGATATTACCGATCAATACCTACAGCGATCCGGTGCTCAGCCTGAAGGCGAAGCCCTTGAGAGGGGTCGATGCAACCATCGAGGCGCTGATCGCCGAGATGTTCGATACCATGTACAAAGCGCCCGGCATCGGTCTTGCCGCGCCGCAGGTGGGCCATTCGATCCGGCTGCTGGTCGTCGATGTTTCCACCATCGAGGAGTATGCCGATTTCAAGCCGATGGTGGTGATCAATCCGCGCATCGTGGCTGTTCGGGGGCGCAACTCGATGGAGGAGGGGTGCCTGAGTCTGCCCGGCGTCGCCGGCGACGTGGTGCGCCCGTCGGCCCTCACCCTGCGCTACCGCGACGAGAAGTTCGAGGAGCATACCGCCGATTTCAGTGGTATGATGGCCCGCGTGTTGCAGCATGAAATCGACCATCTCGACGGCACGCTTTTCGTCGACCGCATGGACAAGCGTGACCGGCGCAAAATCCAGAAGGAGCTGGACGCCATCGCCGATGGGCGCATGAAGGCCGACTATCCGCTGGCCCGTCACGCCGAACGAGTCGCAGCGGAGGCCTGACGGGTGGGCTTGAGAGTCGTTTTCATGGGGACGCCGGAGTTCGCCGTTCCGTCGCTCCGCAGAATCGCCGCCATGACGCCGCAGTTCGAGACGGTGCTCGTCGTCACCGGCTGCGACAAGCCTCGCCGCAGCAAAAATTCACCGCCGGAGCCGACGCCGGTCAAGCAGGCGGCGCTCGAACTGGGGTTGCCCGTGTTCGAGAGCGACGATGTCAGAACTCCCGAATTTGCCGCAAGGATCGCCGAGGCCCGCCCCGACGTGATCGTGGTGGCGGCCTTTCGCATTCTGCCTCCGTCCGTGTTCGAACTGCCGCCGCTCGGCACCTTCAACCTGCACGGCTCGCTATTGCCCGCATATCGCGGGGCCGCGCCGGTCAACTGGTCGATCATCAACGGCAACGCTGAAACCGGCGTGACCACCTTTTTCCTCCAGAAGTCGGTCGATACCGGCAACATCATCACGATGGATCGCACCCCCATCGGCCCGGACGAGAACGCCTCGGAGCTGCTTTCGCGTCTCTCGGAGATCGGCGCGGGCACGGTGGAGCGCACCCTTGCGATGATCGCAGGCGGCGCAGTGACGCCGCAAAAGCAGGATGAGCGGCTCGCCACCAAAGCGCCGAAGCTCACCCGCGAGAACACCCGCATCGACTGGAACCAACCGGTTCAGCGCCTGCACGACTTCATTCGCGGCCTCGCCTTGAAGCCGACCGCCTGGACCACCTTCGGCGGCAGGAGCCTGAAAATCTACAAAGCGAAACCCTCCTCCGACGAGCTGCCGTCCGAAGAACCGGGAACGCTCTGCATCGCGGACGGACACTTGCTCGTGGCCGGAACGGACGGCTGGCTCGAACTGCTCAGCGTGCAGGCCGAGGGCAAAAAGGCGATGGATGGCGAGTCCTTCGCTCGCGGACTCCGCGCCGGTGACGAGGCTCTGCGCTTTTTCTGAGCGCTGCCGGGCGGTACGTCACAATTTTCTTCTTATATTCATTGATTTTATTATTCTAAGCCCTCCGCCGCGGTGGCGGAGCGGTTGTGCTACCATCATTACCCGTTAGAACAGATACTTATGCCCCCGACAGGAACAGAAGTCGGCATGATCAGAAACTTCTGCATTATCGCCCATATCGACCACGGCAAATCGACCCTTGCCGACCGGCTTCTCGAAGTGACCCACACCCTCGAACGCAACCAGATGTCCACCGCGCAGGTGCTCGACGACATGGATCTCGAACGCGAGCGCGGCATCACCATCAAGAGCCATGCGGTGCAGATGAACTACACGGCGAAGGATGGCCAGGATTACGTGCTCAATCTGATCGATACGCCCGGCCATGTCGATTTCAGCTACGAGGTCTCGCGGTCGCTTGCCGCCTGCGAAGGCGCGCTGCTCGTCGTCGATGCCACGCAAGGCGTCGAGGCGCAGACCATCGCCAACCTGTATCTCGCCATCGAGGCCGGTCTGGAGATCATTCCGGTCATCAACAAGATCGATTTACCTTCGTCGGATGTCGAAGGCGTGGCTCGCCAAATCATCGACCTGATCGGCGTCACGCGCGATGAGATTCTCTCGGTATCCGCCAAGGCGGGTATCGGCGTGGACGAGTTGATGGAGGCGATCGTGGCCCGCGTGCCCGCACCGGCGGACAACCGCCAGCAGCCGCTCCGGGCGCTCATCTTCGACTCGGTCTTCGACGCCTATCGCGGCGCAATCGCCTACATCAGGATCGTGGACGGCGTGCTGAAGAAAGGGGACAGGGTACGCTTCTTCGCCAACGACAAGATTTTCATTGCCGACGAGATCGGCACCATGAGCCTCAAGCGCAACCCTTGCGACACCCTCGAAGCGGGCAACGTGGGCTACCTGATCTGCTCGATCAAGGATGTCAAGGACGCCAAAGTGGGCGACACGGTGACGCTGCTCGACAACCCGGCCTCGGAGCGCCTGGCCGGTTACAAGGATGTGAAGCCGATGGTTTTCAGCGGCCTCTATCCGGTCGAGTCCAACGAGTTCGAGAACCTGCGCGAGTCGCTCGAAAAGCTCTCGCTCAACGACGCATCGCTGATCTACACGCCCGAAACCTCCGTCGCGCTTGGCTTTGGCTTCCGTTGCGGCTTCCTCGGTCTGTTGCACATGGAGATCATCCAGGAGCGGCTCGAACGAGAGTACAACGTCAACATCATCACCACGGTGCCGAACGTCGAGTACCGCGTGATCATGACCAGCGGCGAGACGGTCGAGGTGGATAACCCTTCGAAGATGCCCGAGTCGACAAAGGTCAACTGGGTCGAGGAGCCGTACGTCACGATGCAGATCATCACCATGTCGGACTATATCGGCAACATCATGAAGCTCGGCATGGAGCGACGCGGCGAGTACAAGAACACCGACTATCTCGATACGTCGAGGGTGAACATGCACTTCGAGTTCCCGCTTGGCGAGGTGGTGTTCGACTTCCACGACAAGCTCAAGTCGATCTCCAAAGGGTACGCCTCGATGGACTACGAATACATCGGCTACCGTCGTTCCGATCTCGTCAAGCTCGACGTGCTCCTCAACGGCGAAACGGTCGATGCGCTGTCGTCGATCGTGCACCGCTCGAAAGCGTACGAGTGGGGACGCAAGCTCTGCCAGAAGCTCAAGGGGATCATTCCAAGGCAGATGTACGAGGTGGCGATCCAGGCGGCCATCGGCAGCCGGGTGATTTCCAGAGAGACCATCTCCGCCATGCGCAAGAACGTGCTCGCCAAGTGCTACGGCGGCGACATCAGCCGCAAGCGCAAGCTTCTCGAAAAGCAGAAGGAAGGCAAGAAGCGCATGAAACAGGTCGGTCGCGTCGAAGTGCCGCAGGAGGCCTTCCTCGCCGTCCTGAACATCGATGAATAAAAGAGTTACAGCTCTGAAATCAGCACGGTTGCGCTGGAAAACGCTTTGCCTGACGTCGTAAAAGCCGTAAGGTTTGGCGCTTCGGTAATCCATGCAAAAACAGTTTAAGAGTGAAAAAACAGAACACGACCTCTAAAGGGAATAACGGCAAGGCGCAGTCGCGCGAATGGTTCGAGTCACTGATCATTGCCGCTCTGGTGGCCACGATTCTCCGGATGTTCGTGGTCGAATCGTACAGAATCCCGACGGGATCGATGGAAAAGACGCTGCTTGCCGGCGATTTTCTCTTTGTCAACAAGTTCGTTTACGGCGCGAAGGTTCCGTTTACGGACATCTCTCTGCCCAAAGTTCACGATGTCAGGCAAGGCGATATTATCGTATTCAAGTTTCCCCGCGACCGGAGTCTTAATTACATCAAACGCTGTATCGCTCTGCCGGGAGACAGGCTCGAAATCCGCAGCCAGCAGCTCTACGTCAACGGCAAGCTGTTTCCGCTACCGCCCCAGGGGCAGTATATCGGCGCCAGAATGCCGCCCGGCGTGCCGGAATTCCAGATTTTTCCGGCCATGTCCGATTACAACAAGGACAATTACGGCCCGATCCATATTCCACGCAAAGGCGACGTAGTTTCGCTCACGCCGGCGACTCTTCCGCTCTATCGCGATCTGATTGCCGACGAAGGGCATACGATCAGTCTCGTTGGCGACAAGGTGTTTATCGACGGCGGGGCGGCGGACAGCTACAGGGTTGGACGCAACTACTATTTCGCGATGGGCGACAACCGCGACAACAGCCTCGACAGCCGCTACTGGGGATTTCTGCCGGAGAGCGACATGGTGGGCCAGGCCATGATGGTTTACTGGTCATGGGATCCCGATCTGCCGCTGCTGTTCGATCCGGTCGAAAAGATCGCCTCGATTCGCTGGAATCGCATCGGGTTGAAAGTTCACTGAACGCTGTTCGACAGGATCGTCCGGCTCACCTTGCGCAAGGAGAGCATCTCGTCTGCCGGTCTGAACGGAAAGAAGCTGAGGTCGGGGCAATCGATCCGAAGCTCCGCGATTTGTAAAGCGGCGTTGTTCTTTCTTTGATTTTCGGCGTTTTGTATCGGAGTCAGCTCCAGTTTCTTCAGCATAAGCGAGTTGAGATCGGCGCTCGATCTGAGCGAGCCGATGTCGATCCGGTACTGCTGACCCGCCTCTGTGACGAAGATTTGCTTGAGGTGACGCTTGAAGGCGTGGTTGAGCCAGAGATTCATCGAAAACCATACCACGAGGTATGTCAAAGCGAAGATCATTCCCGGCGAGAGCAGCAGCGCGGTGAGCCACCTCCTGGCGGCTTGACGTGATATTTTCATGGTTACAGCTTCCTGTTTACTGATAGGAGAAGCAGTTTAACGGTCATGCTCTTTATGAGTATCGATCATCTGAACAATTCGATGTATCAGCATTACGAAATATATAAACGGCGAGACTGTCATCATATGATTTTTTACTTTATCGAAGCATTCTACAATTCATGATCAGATCTTTTTCAGAACAGGCGGCAGAACATAAAGAGGAGCCGTCTTTTAGCCTGACCCCGCTGGTCAGAACCTTCCAGGCCGATACGGAGACCCCGGTTTCGGTCTACCTCAAACTTCAGCGTCCATACTCCTGCCTGCTCGAATCGGTCGAAGGCGAGGAGCTGCTGGCCCGTTTTTCCTATATCGCCGTCGATCCGGTCGCCGTGCTCAAGGGCACGGTGGACGGAGAGGTGTCGCTCGACGTGCGTGACGAGCGCTTCCGTGCGTTGTCGGCTATCGTCGAAGAGGAGAGCGACCTGCGCCGGATCGTGGATCGCTGCATGGCGATGTTCACTTCGGTCGAGATTCCGCGTCGAAAGAACGGCTCGCAGCAGATGACCACTTCGGGCATGTTCGGCTATTTCGGCTACGACACGATGCACCTCGTCGAGAAGATTCCCTCGCCCGAGCTGCCCGATCCGGCGAACCTTCCCGATCTCTGCCTGCTTTTCTGCGACACACTCGTCATCTTCGACAACGTGATGCGCAAGCTCTTCGTGGTGACCAACTTTCTCGACGAGCGCGACCGCGAGCGAGCCGAAGCCAAGATCGACGAACTCGCCGCGCTCATTTTCGAGCCGCTCAACCGCGACCTCATCCAGCTTCGCCCGGAGACGCCGGAGCCGGTCGTCTCCAACACCACGCGCGACGAGTATTACGAAAAGGTGCTCAAAGCCAAGGAGTACATCCTCAGCGGCGACATCTTCCAGGTGCAGATTTCTCAGCGCCTCAAGCGCAAGCTGCACACCCGTCCCTTCGATGTCTATCGCGTGCTGCGCACGATCAATCCATCGCCCTATCTTTACTTCTACGATTTCGAGGATTTCTACGTCGTCGGTTCGTCGCCCGAACTGCTCGTCAAGGTGGAGCGTGACCACGCGGGACGCCGGATCGTCGATACCCGCCCCATCGCCGGAACGCGGCGTCGCGGCGAGACTTTCGACGAGGACGAGCGCAACGCCCGCGAGCTGCTCTCCGACGAGAAGGAGCGGGCCGAGCACCTGATGCTGATCGACCTCAGCCGCAACGACATTGGCCGGATCGCCAAGATCGGCACGGTCGAAACCAACGAGATGATGGTGATAGAGAAGTACTCGCACGTCATGCACATCGTCAGCAACGTCCGGGGTGAATTGCAGGACGGTCTGACGGCGATGGACGCCTTCTGGTCGTGCTTCCCGGCAGGCACGCTGACCGGCGCGCCGAAGGTTCGCTCGATGGAGATCATCTACGAGCTGGAGAAGGAGAAGCGCGGCCTTTACGGTGGCGCGGTCGGCTATCTCGACTTTCGGGGCGGGCTGACGACTGCCATCGCCATCCGCACGATGGTGATCCGCGACGGCGTCATCTACTTCCAGGCTGCGGGTGGCATCGTGGCCGACTCGACGCCGGAGTTCGAATTCGAAGAGACTATGAACAAAATGAGGGCCGGACTCACGGCTCTCGAAAGCATCGAGGCAACTGACTGAGCAACAATAATATATCCATGACCGCTCATGAAAAAACGAACGACATCCAAACCGGTACTTTTCGTCTCTGCCGCTGTCGCCGCCGGGACGCTCGCTTTCCAGAACGTGCAGCTTTCGCTGCCATCGCATGAGCGACCAGCCATGCTCGCTTTCGGGGCGAGCGAGCTTCACGCCGCCGACAATGCTTCCGTGCATCCACAGCGCGACCTCGGCGATCTCGATGAGGCCTTCACCCGTATCGTCGATTCCTCCGCGCCGTCGGTGGTGACGATCCTGTCGGAATCATCATCCGTCGCCGCCGCCCAGACGCCACTCGACCTCTTCGGCAAGACCTTCAGAGACTTTACCGGCCTCAGCAAGTCAGCGTCGGCGAAAGGATCGGTCTATGGCGTCGGCTCAGGCGTCATCGTTTCGGCTGACGGCTACATCGTCACCAACAGCCACCTGATCGACAATCCCGACGCCCTCTCCGTCAGAACCTCGGACAACCGCACCCTCCGCGCCAAAGTGGTCGGGCGGGATTCGAAAACGGACATCGCGGTACTGAAGGTCGATGCTCCCGGCCTGAAGCCGATCGTCATCGGCAACAGCGACCGCCTTCGTGCGGGCGAGTGGGTCGTCGCGGTCGGAGCGCCGCTCGGTGAAAGCCGTTCGAGAACGGCAACCAAGGGTATCGTCAGCTCGCTGGGCGTGGTCAACGTTGCGCCCAACGAATACGAAGAGTTCATCCAGACCGATGCGGTGATTAATGCCGCCAACTCGGGCGGCCCGCTGCTCGACATTCGCGGCGAACTTGTCGGCATCAGCACGGCGGCCTCCGGCAATGCAGCCGGACTCGAAGGTCTCGGCTTCGCGCTACCCTCCGGCAAGGCAGTGAAGGTCTATCACGCGCTTGCACAGAGTGGCAAGGTCAGCCGCGGATACCTGGGAATCGGCATGCAGGATGTCGATGAGAAGGTCGCCAGCCAGCGCCGTCTTGAATCGCAGCAAGGCGTTGTCGTGGGGGCGGTTGCCGAACAGGGCGCGGCGGCGGACGGATTGAAAAAGGGTGACGTCATCACCGAGTTCAATGGCAAAAAGGTTGCCGGGACGAACGAACTTCGCGCGGCAGTTGCAGGTCAGGAGCCGGGAAGCTCCGCGACCGTTCGCGTGGATCGCGACGGTTCGCCCTTGACGGTCAACGTCCGCGTCGAGCAGCTCACCGAAAAGGTGGCCGCAGCCACCGGCCAGATTCCAGAGCTCGAGAACGAACTGCTTGGCTTCATGGCCTCGCCGCTCAACGCCGAGACCGCCGAGCGGATGGGCAAGAGGGCAGTGCCTTCGAGGGTGGTCATCACTGCCGTTAAAGAGAACAGCGCGGCTGGCAAGGCGGGTCTCCGGCCAGGGGATGTCATCCTTTCCATCGACAAGAACAGCATCACCTCCTTCGCGCACTACAATCAGCTCATTGGGCGCAAAAAGCGTGGCGACAAAATCACCATGCTGGTCGAACGCGGCTGGAGCCGTATGTATTTTGCGTTTAATCTCTGATGCTCTTTGCCTGAAGCATAAAGTTTCCTAAATTGCTTGAAAAGAAGTAAAGTCGGCCAGGCTGCTGACTTTACTTTTTTTTGTTTGCCAAATTGTGTGCCATTGCTGCTGTGATGTCTGGTGATCATTCGCTCTTCAGCATTGCCAATCAAAACCATGAATTGCCATGAGTGACCGAATTTATCTGACCCGGGATGGGTACAACCGGCTCAAGGATGAACTTCACCTGTTGACGACCGAGACCCGCAAGGAGGTGCTCGAAAAAATAGCCGAAGCTCGTTCCCATGGTGATCTGAGCGAAAACGCAGAGTACGACGCCGCCCGCGAGGAGCAGTCGCAGCTCGAAGCCAAAATTTCGGATATTGAAAGCAAACTGGCATCGGCCACCATCCTCGACCCGAAGCAGATCAAAACCGACAAGGTCTATATCCTCACCTCGGTAAAGCTGCGGAATCTGCAAGCTGATGACGAGATCATCGAGTACACGCTGGTCTCATCCGAGGAGGCCGACATGGATCTCGGTAAAATCTCCGTGCGCTCTCCCGTCGGACGCTCACTGATCGGCAAGGTTGTGGGCGACAAGGTAAAAATCATCGTGCCAAAGGGGGAACTTCATTATGAAATCCTCGATATTTTTGTTAAATAGCGTCCCAAATCAAACACCATATTCATGGGAAAGCGCCAGATAATCTATACAGCCAAACAGATTGGCGGAGCACGCGAACTGCTCGACAAAGAGATCAACCTGCTCACCAGAGAGCAGCGGGTGTGGCACGGCTACGTCACGGCCATCGATCAGGACAAAATCGAACTCCGGGACTCCCGCTTCTGGAAGCACACCTTCAAGGTGGCAGAGATCGATAAAATTTACAGTGAAGTCGTAACCGATTACTGATATGCGCAGAAAAATTGTGGTCGGCAACTGGAAGATGAACAACACCATCGCCGAATCTGTCGAACTGGCTACCGCGATTGCCGAAAAGGTCGGCGACGATGGCGTGACGTGCGAGGTTGGCATAGCGCCCACCTTTCTCGCGTTGCACGAGGTCGGCAAGGTGATCGAGTGGAGCGCCGTCAAGCTTTCCGGTCAGAACTGCCATTACGAGAACGACGGTGCTTTCACCGGCGAAATCTCTGCAAGGATGCTTGTGGCCGCGGGATGCAGCTACGTCATTCTCGGTCACTCCGAACGCCGCCAGTACTTCGGTGAAACCAGCCAGATTGTCAACCTCAAGGTGAAGAAAGCACTGGCCGAAGGACTTTCGGTCATCATGTGCGTCGGCGAAACGCTCGAAGAGCGCGAGAGCGGCGTGACGGATGAGATCGTCGCGGCGCAGGTTGTCGAAGGACTTTCCGGTGTGACCGACCTCACCAATTTAGTGATCGCCTACGAACCGGTCTGGGCCATCGGCACCGGCAAAACCGCCACCAGCCAGCAGGCGCAGGATGTTCACGCGATGATCCGAGCTAAAGTCGCCGAACTCTACGGAGAGCAGGCCGCGAGCCACCTCAGAATCCAGTACGGCGGCAGCGTCAAGCCCTCGAACGCAGTCGAACTGTTCGGAATGCCCGACATCGACGGCGGCCTCATCGGCGGCGCGAGCCTGAACGTGGACGATTTCATGGCTATCGTCGAAGCTGCGGGGTAACGCGAACGGCTTACAATTTGAGCACTTAAAGGCTGCGCAGCTTCGACTGGGCAGCCTTTTTTATTTGGTGGGGTCTGATTCAGGCTTGCGCAGAGTTCGCTGTTGATCTCGAACTTCCACGATCCCTTGCCGACGGTGGCGATGCATTACGCTAAGAACGAGGCTGCTGCTGGCGCTGCCCCGACAAATTCGCTTTCCGCGCCTCGCAGAGCTTGTTCACGGTGCCGAAAGCGGTGAATGATTTACGGGGGTTTCGGCTGGTGATGCCGGTGAAGGCGGGGTAGTGATGGGCGTTGGTTTTTTGGGTGGATTTGCGGTAAATTCTTTTTGAGAACGAAGGCTGATTGGACGGTCGCGTTTGAACAGATGAGTGTTCTGCTGATCCGTATAACACCGCAGCATAAAATTCGCTGATGGATGTAAGGCGTTGAAGTAGAATATTTTATCTGATTTTATGACTGGGGATAGCAGACGGCTTATGCTGACACGAATCAAGAATCGGGTTTCTTATACGGAACCATATAAATACTGTTAGGCACCAAAAACAGCTCGCGGAGTATCGTATGCCTATGGATCATTTTGTATCTCAAGTTCATCTCAAGCACTTCTATTCCCCCTTGCTTGGCAACAGGATGTATGCGCTTAGAAAGTCGGATCTGAAGGTATTTACCCCAGATGCTTACTCAATTTGTCGAACACCGGATGGAAGCACAAATACATATCTTCAAGAAGAGCGAGCTATTGAAGATTTTTTAAAAAGTATTGAGCCAAAATATAATAAGGCTCTGGCCAATATAGTCACTGACTCAGTAGATCGCGAAAGCATTTACGTACTAGCTGGTTTTATCGCATACATAATAACCTGTTCACCAGCAGGAATGCGTATTCATTCAGAGCCGTTCACGGTATCAATAGAGGAGACTGGCAGGATCCTAGACGCGAGCGGAATGATTCCGCCGCCACCGCCAGAATTGGGAGCAAATTCGCTAACAGAGTTGCTCGAACGCGGAACGGTTTACGCGGAAATTGATCCAAAATATCCACAAGCGGTTGGAATATCTTCAATCCTTGAATTGACAAACTCACACGGCAACAGTTCATGGGAAATCTTGATTAATGATCATCGAGACAGCCCTTTCTTTACCAGCGATTACCCTGTAGCAATCGAAAAGACATCTGATTTGCGCATTCTCAATAAAATCATTCCACTAAGTCCGTCTGTTGCTGTTCGCATTCGTCTAGACATTTTGCAGGACACTTCCAATCTTGATCTGTCTTTTCCTAGATTTCGACATAAGGTCCGGCGGCCACAACTTCAAGAAATATCTAAAATAAACACCATGATTGTACGCTGTGCAGAAACAACGGTTTTTTTCCGTGATAACCACGATTGGGTTCAAAGGTTTGTTCGAAAGCATTCACGATTCCGTATTGAACCACGCACTCAACGAATGCCTTATCCTGGCGGAGCTGTTCTGTGGAGCACACAAGAAATATGTAAAATTTGAATTTACGCCACTCGGCGCCTAACCAATCGTTCAACCCGGACGCTACCTCTGCCAGTCACTTTCACCACCGCAACGCGCTGCTTCGGTAGCGCCGGTTAACTCCACGTTATGATCCACGATGAACTACGATCATCAAGAACATCATCGACGTTCGATTCGGTTGGCCGAATATGATTATTCAAAAGGCGGTGCGTATTTCGTAACGATTTGCACTCGCAACGGCGACCTGATATTGTCAAAACCGCCAAAACCTATACATCCTGTAGGGGTAGCCCTCGCGGCTACCCATTCTCCCGAAACGCCTCCCAATCCCAATCCCGAACCCGATTCTGCACTTCGATTCGAACTGACGTTAATCGGCAAAATTGTGAAACGCCATTGGCGAACTTTGCCCGAGCGGTTTCCAATAGCTTCGCTGGACGAATATGTGATCATGTCGAATCACGTCTATGGCGTTGTGTTCATCGATCGAAGATCGTCGAACAGTCAAGAATGGGGGAATGACAGCCAGCGATACAATTCTGTCTATGCAACGAATATACTTCGTATGTGCACGCAGCTCCGTACCATGCCTCGTGAATATCAGAGCGCGCGGGTATATCTAAACAATACACGGTTTGACTGATAAAACCCTGATGGATGCCGATCTTCACCCACCCACGACCTCTGCCTCCCAAGTCACCTTGCATCCCGACGCTTTCAGCATGGCGGCCACGCTGCAATATTTATCCATCGAAAGCCCGGCAGCTTTCTCAAGCTCCGCCGTGGTGCAATCGGGACTGCTCAGTTTGTAACGGACGTGAATCGAAGTGAACACTTTCGGATGCGTTTCGGCCCGTTCGGCATCGAGCGTAGCGTCGAGGGTGATCACCTTTTTTCTCATCTTGGCGAGAATGGAGATGATGTCCATCATCGAACAGCCCGCCAGCGACTGGAGCATGATCTCCATCGGCGAGGCATACATGGCGGGAGTCGAGGGATCAAGCGTGGCGTCGAAAAAGGTGTGCTGCCCTTTTTCGTTGACGCCGACAAGCGGCAGATTCCTGTCGAAAGAGACGGTGGTGTGCATGGTTTGGGGCTGAGGTTGTGAACAGATGATTGACGTTAAAGCGAACCGGTTCTCTCAGATACCGGCGCACGATGATAAAAGTTCGATCAGCGTTGCATCCTCCGACAATGAAATATTCCGGCTCGATCAATTTGACAATAAAGGCTTCCATTCGATTTGATAGAAAAAAAGAGATAAAAAATCAACTGCCCGATGGAGTCTTGTTATTTATAACGGCAGTTCTTTTTACATTGGTCAGGAACACTCCATGTTCAACTTTCAGCACTTTTCGCGACAAAATACCGGGCGTTATCGCCATGTACGCTGTCACGACCCCGACAGGCAAACGTGAACGACGCTATGGAACTTCATCAGAAACCGTACCAGTTCATCGAGCACACCGCCAGCCTCTGCGCGGTCTGCCACCGGCGCGTCGATGCGAAAATCGTGCAGTCAGGCAAGGGGATCTTTCTCTTGAAGTTCTGCCCGGAACATGGCGAGCAGCAGGAGATACTCGAGCACGACGCGGCCTATTTCCTCGGCAGGATGCGCTACACCAAGCCGGGCACAACCTCGAAGCTCCAGACCAAGAGAAAGCTCGGCTGCCCGTTCGATTGCGGTCTCTGTCCGGAGCACGAGCAGCATACCTGCATCGGCGTGATCGAGGTGACCAGCGCCTGCGACCTCCGTTGCCCGGTCTGCTACGCCAGCAGCGGTTCGGGCGCTCCCCTGCCGCTTGAAACGGTCGAACGAATGCTGGATTTTTTTGTCGATTCCGAATTCGGCCACGCCGAAATCCTCCAGATCAGCGGCGGCGAGCCGACAACCCATCCCGAAATCCTCGACATCATCCGACTGGCGAGGCAAAAGCCGATCAAGTATGTGATGCTGAACACCAACGGGTTGCGCATCGCGACAGACGAAGCGTTCGTGAAGACGCTGAGCGAATTTGTCGGCGGCTTTGAAATCTATCTCCAGTTCGACGGCTTCGACGATGCGATCTACCGACATCTGCGAGGCAAGGCGCTGGCCGAAATCAAGCAGCAAGCTGCCCGAAATCTGACGCGGCACAAAATCCCCGTCACGCTGGTTTCAACGATCCAGCGGGGGGTGAACGATCACGAGATCGGCAAGATCGTCGAGTTCGGCATTCGCACCGACGGCATCCGCGGGATCAATTTCCAGCCGGTGGCGCTCTTCGGGCGCACGCGCGAGTTCGACGCATCGAACCGCCTCACCGTGACTGGCATCATCGAGGCCATCGAACAGCAGATGAACGGCATGATCCGCAAGGAGGATTTCCTGCCGCTGCCATGCAACGTCGATCGCGTCTCGATCACCTATCTGCACAAGTCGCGCGGAGCCTTCGTGCCTCTGACCAGAAGCCTCGACGTCGGTAACTGCCTGCCCGCGATACGGAACACCTTCAGTTTCGATCCCGAGGAGTTCCTGAAGGAGCTGACGGAGCGGGCGTCCGGCTCGGGGCAAGCCTGCTGCGATTATCTGGGAGCGCTGAAGGATTTTTCGAAGTTCATTCCCAAGAGCTTTTTCCTGAAATCCCGGCATGAAAAGATCGAGTACGTGAGTGCGAACACCTTCCGCATCAGCATCACCTCGTTCGTCGATGCCCGAAACTTCGATATGAAATCGATGAAAAAGGAGTGTGTGCACATCATCACGCCGGAGCTGAAAAAGATTCCGTTCTCGGCCTACAACATGCTCTACCGGGAGGCGACATGACGGCCGATCTGCTACATCTGCTTCACGAAAAGCCGGACAGGCTCTTCCTCTTCGCCTGCATCTTCATCGTCATGTGCTGCACCGTGGCGGTGCTGGCGGCGGTGGCGGTCGATTTCATGCAGTTCAACCGGCGCGAGGGGGTCAGCAAAGAGAAGAAAAGCGTCGTGGAAACCGGCACGATGATGCTCTTCTTTTTCCTCTTCTACATCGCGCTGCGTTCCGGCGCAGGAACTATCGCACTGCCATCCACCGGGCTGCGCATGGCGCTTGCCGCCGCAGGAACACTCGCGGTTGTCGCCGGGTGCATCATCAATATCCGGGGAAGGCTCGATCTCGGGCGGAACTGGTCGAACCAGATCAGAATCTACAAGGATCATGCGCTCGTCACCGGCGGCGTCTACGCTTTGGTGCGCCACCCGCTCTACGCTTCGCTGATCTGGATGTTCACTGGCGCGAGCCTCCTGTACCTCAATCTCCTGGCGCTTCTGGCAACCCTGATCATTTTTGTGCCGTTCATGTATTTCCGGGCAAAGCAGGAGGAGTGGATGCTCGAAAACGAGTTCGAGGGGTACGGTGCATACCGGAAAGAGGTTGGCATGTTCCTGCCGAAACCAAAATTCTGACAATCATGGCGCAATACAAACCGGTAACGATCTCGAAAGAGGGGTTCGCCTTCTGCCGCTTTGGGTTGACGGCGGTGGTGTGGCTTTCGCTCGCGCTCCACTCGCAGCTCCTGCTGCTCACCGTGCTCATCGTGCTGCTATTGTCGGCAATCCTGAAGGTGCAACGCGCACCGATGATCGTGCTCTACGACCAGACCGCCGGACGGCTGAGGAAATCGAATGAGGTGATCGTCAACGAAACCGCCATGCGCTTCGCCCATTTCACGGGAGCTTTTTTCGCGCTTGTCTGCCTCTTGCTGTTGCAGTTCGGAAGCGAAAGGAGCGGCTGGGCGGCGGTGTTCATCTTCGCCCTCGTCAAGAGCGTCTCGGCATTCGGCTTCTGCCCCGCCTCGAAGCTCTTCGAATGCGTAACCGGCGGCGGTTGCTGCACGATCCGAAAAAAGCCATGATCGACAGCCATGCGCATCCCGAGGAGTGGGGCGTTCGCCCGGTGCTGTTCCATGTCGGCGAGTTCGGCGTACCGGCCTACTCTTTTTTCGTGCTTCTCGGACTTGTTGCCGGAGTTTCGCTCTATTGTTTTGACGCCCGACGCAATGGTCGCAACAGAAATAACGGCGCGATAATCATTTTCGGGGCGATTGCGGGCGGCATCATCGGGGCGAAAGCGCTTGAATGGGCGCTGAACTACCAGCTTCTGGTCGCGCACTTTTCGGAACCGGCGGTTTGGCTCTCAGGCCGGACAATCGTTGGCGGACTGCTCGGCGGCAAAGCGGGGGCGCTCCTTGTCAAAAAAGCGTACGGCATCCGGGAAAAACGGGGCAACGAGATCGCCCCGGCGGTCGCGCTTGGTGTCCTCATCGGCAGGTTTGGCTGCTTTTTCAGGGGATGCTGTTACGGCAAGCCGACCGGATGGCAATGGGGCGTGAATTTCGGCGACGGCGTCCTGCGCCATCCCGCGCAGCTCTACGAAGCGCTCTTCATGTTCGCCATGTTCCTGTTTCTCAGCTACAGACAGCGGACGCCCGGTCTGCGGCCCGGCGAGCTTTTCCGGCTTCTGATGATTTGCTACTTCACCTTCCGGTTCCTGATCGAATTCATTCGCGTCGAACCGGTGGTTTTGGCCGGACTTACCTCATTTCAGCTTATTTCGCTTGCCGTCATCCTCTTTTTCGCAGGAAGTTCCTTATTCAGCAACAACTTTCGGGAGAATCTCCATGCAGGAGAACTATGAAAATGAAATCACGGAGTCCGTGGAAAGCAACACTTCGGAACCGCCAGTTTCAAAAAAGCTGTACAAGCGGCCAAAATTCTTCATCGGTCTTGCCATCACCATCCTCATCGATGTCGCCGCGATCATATCCCAGAATGAGATTGCCATGTGGATGGTGTTCGCCATACCGTTCTTCATCGGCATTGCTCTGATGTTCAACAAGAAATATCAGGATATTGGCATGGGCGTCATCGGCGGCCTGTTCATCCCGCTGCTCCTTTTCGCGCTGCTTTTCGGCGCATGTATCATCGGGTTAGGAGGATACTCGCTTTTCCATTAGATGAGAGCGAACCGCAATGAACAAAATACATTTACCCCTCTCCGAAGTGTACGGGTTGCTTGAACCGGGGCCGGTTGCGTTGCTGACGACCGCCGGAAAAGCGCGGCCAAACATGATGGCGCAGTCGTGGCATACGATGATGGAGTTCGAGCCGCCGCTGGTTGGGTGCATCGTCAGTGACCGCAACTACAGCTACGGCTTGATCGAAGCGAACGGCGAGTGCGTGATCGCAATCCCGACGGTCGAACTGGCCGATAAGGTCGTCGGATGCGGTAACTGCTCGGGCGCGGTGACGGACAAGTTCGCAGCGTTCGGCCTCACGCCGGTTCCGGCGGTGGAGGTCGCCGCGCCGCTCGTCGCGGAGTGCTTCGCCAATCTGGAGTGCCGGGTGGCGGACAGGAGCATGGTCGAGCGCTACGGCCTCTTCGTGCTGGAGGTGGTCAGGGCGTGGATCGATCCGGCGGCGCAAAATCCGAAGACGATTCACCACCGTGGCCGAGGCCATTTCATGGTCGCCGGAAAAACGATAACGCTCGACTCGAACGCGAAATAGCGATGCGACTGCATTATCTCTCAGCCGACAGATTGATGCGACGGAAGGTTTCGAAGCAGGTTCCGTCCGGCTGAAGCGTGCGCTCGACCATGCGCCGGACGACGTAGTTGCGGAACGGCACGCGCTCGCTTTCGGGCAGATACGGCAGCAGCGGCACGATACTCGGCTGGTCGATCCAGCGAATCATAGCTTCCCTGTCGGGAAAAGAGCGGTCGGCGTTGCCGCCCCAGACCATCACGTTACGCAGACCGCTCTGTTCTGCGAGCGCCGAGTAGGCCTCGACCGACGGCATGTACCAGGGCCACTCGAAGCCATCGAACGCCGCGGCGAAACGGTCAAGCGTCATCGCCTCCCGGATGACTGCGAAGAAGTTGGCGCAGTTTCCCTCACCTGCAAAGTCGAAGCGCACCCGCCCACCGGGTCGCAACGCGCGGCGGACATTGCAGAGAAGCTTGCGGTGATCCTTCACCCAGTGCAGCGTGGCGTTCGAGAAGATGATGTCGAATTCCTCCTCGAAGTCGAGAGCGTCGATGTCCATGAGCCTGAAGCTCAGATTGGGCGTCGATTTCGGCATGGCGGCGGCGATCATCCCTTTCGAAGCATCGATGCCGAGCGCCAGGCCATCCCGAAGCCGCTCGGCGATCTTTGACGTGAGAACGCCATCGCCACAACCGAGATCGAGCACGCTTTCGTCGCCCCGGAGATCAAGTTCGGCGATCACCTTCGATCCCCACTCTTTCTGATGAGCTGATGCCTGCTCGTACTTCTTTCCGTCAAATTCGTGAGCCATCAGGGTTAAGCGGTTGATGTGCGGAGTTGAAAATACTTTTTTACGTCGGATATTTTTTTACGGCAACACATCGATCCGAGCGTTGAAGCGATGGATCACGGAACCATCCCCCTCCCAGTGCCGCCACTGTTTCAGCGCGATTTCTGCCGAACCGGCTTTCTTCGCCCTGAAAACAAACTCCACGCTGCCGCCGGAACCGGGAGGGCCAGGAGCGTAATGCGGCTCGGTCGAGACGAGTTCGACGAACTCCTCGTCAAAACGATCAACCGCCCACTGATACCCGGTCGTCGCATTCTCCGGCAACTCGATATGAAACGATGATCCCGCAGGAATATCGATCGTCCGTCCGTTATCTTTTTCAAGCAAGGTCGTCATGGGCCGAGACTCTCTGTTCTGATTGGGTTCGGAATAATCGCTGACAGACTGCACTGAACAGGCAGATGCAGCCGTCAGCAGCATAAAAAAGGTCAGAAAGCGCAACAGCATGTCAATCACGGTTTGATTGCAAAACAGTTCTATTGACCTGGATTCATACCGTCACGCCATAGCTTTCGTTGAAAAATCCGGCTTTGATGTACGCTTCGCTGGCGAAGGCGAACCCCTTTTCACCCCAGGCCGTTCCCCAACTGTTACGGATGATGAAGCGATTGTCCGATGTATAGCCAACCACGCAGATGGCATGACCACCGCGAATCGTCTTGGGCTGGAAGGTGTCGAGCATACCTTTGTTCGCGGTAGCCTTGTCCCAGGTGGCATCCACGTTAACACCAGCCAGAATGGGGCCGTGAGTCGCCAGCCAGCTACGCCAGTTGTTCAGATTTTTTGCCAGATTGAAGTAAGATGCCACGCGATACATGGCCGCCGTGGCGAAAAATGTATTCACGTCACCGGTAAACATTTTCGTGGCGATATGGAACGGCAGCATCGTTTCGGGAACCGAACCGTATTTGCGCAGAATTTCCATCGCCGCCTTCAAGCTTGTGCCAACGCCTTCGATGAAGGTCTCCGGTCGGCTGGTAAATTCATCGGTCTCTTTGGATGCCATCCAGGTACAGCGAGGCGAGAGCATATCTTTCTGCGCGATTTTGCCAGCCTTGACCATGTGATAGCGAGCGACCCCATCGGTAGAGGCCCAGCCAACGCATGAACCGGTATCCTCCTGGTTATTGATGCTCCACCAGTCGGCGCGCAGATCGACGCTTGCCGGAATTCCAACTGGCGCTGCCGCCGCCGCGACAACGCTGGCTGCCTGGGCATGCTCGAAGCACCAGTCCTTTTCGGTGTTTCGGGAGGTGACGAGGTTACAAATTCGATGTAACTCCGGCCGTTCAACTTTTTTCGAAGCCATGATCGATCTCCTTGAGTTGATGGTTAGCGAACAGACCAGGAATGAATCCCGGTATACTTCATAAAGCCATAAATCGGAATTTTTCGGTGTTCAGTCCAAACAGAGTGAGATATATAATCCTGTAATCAAGGTACGCGATTAAATAATTCCGTCAAAATAACTTCTTTATGACTGAAAAAGCCATACTCATTCGTCATGGCGCGGATCGTGAAATTGCGATTAGGCAGAGCTGGGATCGGCGCAATAATGCGGACTTTTGAAAATATGACGCGACTTGAAAGTAATCAGGAAAAACAACGAAGCATTCGAGATATAAAAAAAGATACCTGCCACACGGGAACTGCAATCCGTGAGCAGGCATCTTTCATGATCCATCACAACTCAGCAAATACAACGGCAATCAATCGAGCAATCATATCGCTGAAGTTGTAATAGAGCACCCGAAATACCTCATCAGAATCCCAACTGGGCATAGAAAGTCATCGAACTGGTAGGCACCAAATTGAACCCATTGTCAATCACAGTGCTTTTGGTCACATCTACATACTCAAGACCGATCTTGCAGTTCGGCCTGAGCAGGGCGCCAATGCCCGGAATGATCTTGGTGTACTTACCATTGTAACTGTCCTTCAGATGTTCGTACCTGATTGCCCCAAAAAGCCACGGATAGAACCAGTAATCCCCTTCGAGCGACACCGCATTCCGTTTACCATAATCGATACCGGTTAATGGATCGATAACTTCATTGAAACGAGAATACTGTGCTACCAGACGCAGATTACCATAGTTGGCCCGAATATCGCCACCCCAAGCTGTCTTTGTCAGACCGGAAGTGTAATCTTCAGCATTCACATTACCACCTTTTTCCGAGTGAAAAATATTGAGCCCCAAGGTCACGGAGTTATCCAGACCAATACTCTGATTACCAAGGGTACCGCCAGAACCACTCATCAGACCTGCTCCACCAAACTTTATGCTTGCTCTGGCAAATTTTGAGTCGTCAAAAGTGCCGCCATGTTCCAATCCATCTGGTTGTTCCTCAGCCTCATCGCTTTGCGGATTCCTTCCGAAACCGGCAAGCAATGAGTAGCCCACAGAACCACTGTCACCGGCTATTCTCAACTCCACACCCTTGTTAGGGCTGGGCAACTGAGCGGCATAACCATTGAGATCACCTCCCGCGCTGAGCGAAATCATATCGAACTGTTCCGGGAATCCAACCGTGCCTAACGCAACGGTGATCCCTGGCTTGAACGTCCAGAGCAACTGCAAACGACCCAAGGTTGGTGATTCGACATTGGTCATACCGAAATCACCGATATAACTGATCTGCTCAGTTATAGTACCGGCAAAAAATACATCCAGCTCTTCTCCAATATCCGAGCCTTTAAATTTCCCGGAATTATTCACCTTGCTGCTGGTTGCATTGAGTCTTGCCAGAAATCCGAGTGAAGGCATGTTGGGAATGTCGGAAGGCCAGATAGCATTTGGAAACTGTTTTTTATAGGCATCCGATCCAAGTTGGATTGGCTCCTCCTTTACCATCTCTTCATCGGTACCGTCAGGGAAACGATAACCATTGTTCCTGAACGCTTCGCCAAAGCCGTTTCGAGCTGGAAAAGCGATATGGCATGTCGAACACGCCGTATGATATTTTCGAGCAAACGCCGGAATTGCTGAACCCTCCTGGCTCCATAAAAGCATTGGCATTGCACAAAGTCCAATGAGAGAAAAACGGATGTATTTCTTCATAAAAAATCTCCTTTATTTATTATTTTGGAGGATTGAAACAGATTATGAAAACGACAAGAACTATATATCATGCCTATATATAAAACATATAGGCATTGTGTTATCAAGCACACACAATTACTCGTATGCAACTGATAAAAATGGTCGCACTTTCCACAAACAAACCGAACGCAGTAACAGCACAAGCAGAAACAAGTGCTTTGTTATGCAAACCCCGAATCACATTTACGATAGACTGTACCTATACTCTATCAGGATTTCACGGGGATTTACATTAGCATCATGGCGTTTTGATTTTTAGATAACCGATACAACCTTTTGATTATCAGTGTTTTCATTATCTTCATTTCTGCAAATCGAGCATAACCATCCACCGGATGATACGGCTAATTATTTCAATGCTTTAAAGCAATCAAATAAGCATAAATGAGCGGGATCGAGCTCATTCTGATCAATAAAGAAATGACCGTGTCGATATAAACGGGACAGGCTTTAGCCTGAGTCCAATCTACACCATGATCACAACATATGCACATCCCATGCTATCAAACCGATAGGGTCATAAAAAGACGGACATAAAGTCCGACATTGTTTCTCGTAGTGTAGGTCGGCAAACAGTCCCGGCTTTGCAGAATAGGTTATTTTGGGGATCTGCGCGAAGTAGTGGCTTTACCTTTCAATAAGAGCAATAGATTACTGCATCTAACGATAGTAATTTAAGCAATAATATTACTTTTGCAAGCCGAATCTTAACAATTGTTTAAAAAAACATAAAAAAAATAAATAGTAACTACTACTATTTACGAAACTGCATCAAAACGTCAATCAACGAAAACCATTTAACACTCATTAGCTGTAGCCATAACGAATATACTCTCCGTTCGAATTACTACTCCCTTTCGGCGATGTCGAGCGTATTCTGGTCGGCGATGTTCCCGGCTCTGATTGACGGTCTTTTGCAAATCCACTCGTAAAGCACGCCAATCAGCGACCAAGCAACGTTGACACAGGCAAACGAGGTATCGCCGCAGACGTTCGTGGGTACGAGCAGGCGTATCGGATTCATCAATGCACCGTTGACCATCTCGACTCAGATGCCTGTCATGGTAATATAACCGCCGACTGAAATCGCTCCATTCGGCTATCAGGATACGATCCCACCTCCTTGTCCTCGACATGCGTCCGGAACTTCTCGCTCCAGAAGGGGGTCTGGTTTTCGGTCGAACACGCCGCCATGCAGGCCTGACAGCCGACGCAGGTGCGCATATCCATTACCATTCCATAACGGGCCATAGAGAATCACTCCTTCAGTTAACTGTTGACTGGCCTGACGCTGACCGTGAACTCCTGCGACATGAACGATGCCGCTATCGGCTCCATGCTGTAGGGCATCAGTTCGTTCAGGACGGTGCCCTTTCCGGCGACGCTGAGCTTTTTGTTTTTGCTGCCGTAAGCCGAGGGCAGGAAGACCGTGTCGGGCCGTATCATTTCGGTGGTGAAGAGCGTCGTTTTCACCTTGGGGCAGCGCAGGTTGGTCACTACGACCTTCTGGCCGTTCGAGAGGCCGAGCGATTTGGCTTTGGTCGCGTTCATCCACAACCCCATGAACTGCCCCTTCTTGGGTTCGGTGACTGCGGCGAGCAGCGCGTTGTTGCTGTTGGTCGATGCGTGCGACACCACCGGCACCTTGCCGGAGGTGAAGTAAAATTCGTCCGCCGCGAGCGTATTCTTGTCGCCCTGATCCTTGAGCACGCGCGGCACGTAACCGAGCACCGGGTTGAAGATCGGCTGCGCTCCCGCTTTTTGCGTGAAAGATTCGAGAATCGGGCTGAACAGCTCCAGTCGCCCAGACATGGTCGGTACGGGAGGCTTGCGCGGCAGGTTCATCTCCTCGACCACCTCGGCGCGCTCTTGAGCAAGAGCACGCCCTTTGTGCGGATCGTCGCTTCGGCCTCGGCGGCGCTCATCGCTTTGCCGGTCAGTTGGCCGTTGAAGGTCAGTTCGCCCCTGACCGCTTCGTAGAGGCCGGTGTCGGCCATCGCGGGCAGGAAGGCCGAGGGCTTGCCCGCTTTCTGCTGCTCTATCGCCCAGGCGAACGAGAAGCCCGGCTTGCCGTGCTCCCAAGCCTTCGGGTTGGCGAAGATGTCGAGCAGGCCGTAGGCGAAGCCCATGCCGGGGCGCTCCACCGGCGGCCCTTGATGTTCGCCGCCGTGCTGCATGTTGTGCCACGCCTTTTCGGAGCGGTGGTGGTACTCGCCGTTCATCAGCCAGCCGCCCGGCTTGTCGATGCCGCCGACGAGCGTCTGGATGATCGCCTGCAACCGTCGCTGGCCGATGAGGTGGTGGTAGCGCGCGCCCATCCAGCCGGGATCGACCATCGCGGGGCGCGCCTGGCCGAACTCGATGGCGATGCGCCGGATCGTCTCGGCGGGCACGTCGGTGATGGCCGCCGCCCATTCAGGGGTGAAGGTTTCGGACTCCTCGATGAAGAGATCGAACACCGTTTTGACCGCGTGGCCTTTCCATGTCAGACCCGCCGGAGCGTTCAGCGCGGGCTGGATGCGTCCGCCGCCCGCCGCCTTCTCGTTGGTGTTGATGTAGCCCGGAACCGCGCGGACGGCGCCGCTGATCGAATCGAGCACGTAATATGAGGATGGCTTGCCTCCGTTCATGTCGGCGGCAAGGTGCACCGCGCCATTCTCGTCCTTGTAGGCGAGGAACGGAGCGTTGGTGTGTTTCGAGACGAAGTCGGCGTCGTAGAGCTTTTCGCGGAGCAGCGTGTGCAGCATCGCGAGGAAGAAGGCGTGGTCGGTGCCAGGCTTGACCGGAATCCACTCGTCCGCCTTCGAGGCCAGCTCGCCCATGCGCGGGTCGAGGCAGACCACCTTCGCGCCGTTCTTCTTCGCCTGGCCGAAACGCACGGCGCGGGCGGTCGAAATCGCCGCCACCGAGGCGTTGTTGAGGCTGAAGAGGATGTATCGCGCGTTCTCGAAGTCGGCCAGCACCTCGTCGTGCACGTTGAAGTTGCCGGTCACGAGGTCGGTGCCGAGGTGCCCCGCCGTGACGCAGTGCTGCAACGGCGAAGCCACGATGTTGGGAATCTGCATCGTCTGGCAGAAGGGGAGGCTGAAGTGCATGTACGACACGCAGGCCGTCCAGCCGCCGATGAGGCTCACCTCCCACGGGTTGACCTTCTGGAGGCGGCTCACGATGTAGCTGTAGGCCTCGTCCCAGGTAGCTGCGCGGAAGTTCCACTCGCCGCGCTTGCTGCCCGCGACGCGAATCAGCGGTTGCTTGAGGCGGTCGGGATCGTAGGTCTGGCGAAGTCCGGCCTGGCCGCGAGCGCAGATGCGGCCACGATTGAGCGGGATTTCGGGATTGCCGTCGATCTTGACAATCCGGCGCACACCATCGCTCTCGCGGGTTTGCACCTTGATGTCGCAGAACGAAGAGCAGAAGTTGCAAATGCTCGGCACCCAGGTGCTCGCGCTGCCGCCAGCAGCGCCATCCGAAGATGAGGCGGTCGCCAGTCCCCAGATAGGGCGAAGCAGTGACATACCGCCAAGTACGCCAGCCGCCGCGAGAAACTGACGGCATGAAATGATTTATTTATACATAAAGCTTCCCTTCAGACAGATGGTTAATGCCGTAATTCCCAAGCGGGAAATCAATGATAGCTGGATAAGGGATTCAGGTTTGCCGTATCGATCAATGGCAAAGAAAACAACAATATAGCGCGACATCATACACGATGCAATATCTGGTGGCGCGTTTATCTGCTTTGATAACAATTATTTATGCAGATTCTGAGCGTCTGTCAGGTCGTGCGGAAAATGTTCGCGAAACCCGTCTGGTTACTTCGATTCCGGCGTTTATTTATTACGAACGCTTTATCAATGTCAAAATAACGGCAGCGGGTAGCAGCATAAATATTAACGGCTTGAATGGCTTTGGCGATTGTGTTTTTTATGGCTAAGGGAAGAAGAGGATTTTACGCCATCAGAAGCGGATGGGCAAAAAAAAGACGCCACCCGGAAAAGGCGGCGTCTTGATGAACAGGTTGCAGCAAAGATTATTTTGACAGCGGAGTCTCGGAGTTCTTGTCGAGCCTGATGCCGCAGTAGCCCTCGACGCCCATTTCGGGAATGTCGAGACCGTCGAGTTCGTCATCGGGGTTGACGCGATTGCCGATGGTGACATCGATGAGCTTGAAGACCACGAATCCGATGATGCCGACGTAAATGATGTTGGCGAGTACGCCGATCACTTCCGCATAAAACTGTCCGGCATTGCCGTAGAACAGGCCGGTGACCGGACCGGCAACGCCGTTCCAACCATCGCCATAGGTGCCGTCGGCAAAAAGACCAAGGGCGATGCAGCCCCACGCGCCGTTGACGCCGTGCACCGCGACCGCGCCAACCGGGTCGTCGATCTTGAGCACCTTCTCGATGAAGAAAGCCGCCTCGATCACCAGCACACCGGAGATGAGGCCGATGAGCGCCGCCGCCTGCACGTTCACGAAGCCGGAAGGCGCGGTGATCGCCACCAGACCGGCGAGCAGGCCGTTAATCATCATGGTCGGGTCGGGCTTCTTGGTTTTGAAGAGCCACATGTAGAGCATCGAGGCGGCAGCGCCGGTCGCCGAGGCGATCATGGTGTTGACCGCAACCACGCTGATGCGCAGGTCAGTGCCAGCGAGGGTCGAGCCGGGGTTGAAGCCGAACCAGCCGAAAGCGAGGATGAACGCGCCGACGATGGCCATCGGGATGTTGTGGCCGGGAATGGCGTTGGGCGAACCGTCCTTGTTGTACTTGCCGATACGTGGGCCGATGATGATCGCGCCGACCAGAGCCAGCACGCCGCCAGTCATATGCACAACCGATGAACCGGCGAAATCGACGTGGCCGTGGCCAAGACCAAAGTCCTTGCCGAGCATGGCCAGCCATCCGCCGCCCCACACCCAGTTGCCGTAGAGCGGATAGATGATAGTACCGACGAAAATGCCGTAGATCGCGAAGGCCGAGAACTTCCAGCGCTCAGCCATCGAGCCGGTCGGGATGGTCGCGGTGGTGTCCATGAAGACCATCTGGAAGAGGAAGAGCGCAAACACGCCGACATCATACACGTTGTTCAGAAAAAAACCCTTCATGCCGAACAGGCCGAGGGTGTGACCGAACAGGTTGATGGTGAACTCCTGGTTAAGTCCTTCGTAGCCGCCCAGCGTACCCAGCGTGCCGATGCCGCCGAACATGATGGCGAAGCCGCTGATGAAAAAGCCGAGCATACCGATCGGATAGATCATCATGTTCATCGACATGGTGTGTGCGGCGTTTTTGGCTCTGGTCAGGCCCGCT
This sequence comes from Chlorobaculum sp., assembly GCA_013334655.1. Taxonomy (GTDB): domain Bacteria; phylum Bacteroidota; class Chlorobiia; order Chlorobiales; family Chlorobiaceae; genus Chlorobaculum. The sequence continues at coordinate 57,414 of JAAXXD010000001.1, forward strand.
TCGACCATCGCGAAACCAGCCTGCATGAACATGACGAGGAAGCCGGTGAGCAGCACCCAGATCATGTTGATCGAAATCTTGTTCTTGCCGATCTGGTCGGTGATTTCAGCGGCAGTCGGCGTTCCCGGATTTGCCGCCGAGATATCGGCAGTCACGCCAACTTTCGCTCCCGACGGATCGGGCTGCGTGTAGGCATGGAGATCACCCCCCATCGCAATGCCCAGCATCAGGAGGACTCCTGTCAATACGAAAATCAGTTTCTGTACCATGGTGGTTGTTTACTTACATGAATTGGTGATAATATTTTTGTATTTCAATCCTAATCCTTGTTGTACAGCGATTCGTCGCCGCTCTCTCCTGTCCGGATTCTGTAGGACTGCGCGATGTCAGAAACGAAGATTTTGCCGTCTCCGACTTCGCCGGTTCTGGCGTATTTCAGAAGGCAATCAACGGTTTTCTGAAGATTGATGTCGCGCACGACGATTGACAGATAACGGCGCGAGATGTATGACGTATCTCTGACGGTGCCGCGGTAGATTTCCGTCCGGTGCTTCTTGTCGTTGCCCTGCCCGGTGACATCCCACCAGGTGAAGAAATCGATATCGATTTCATGCAGAGCCTTTTTGACCGCTTCGTACTGGCTGGTCCGGATGATGGCTTCGATTTTTTTCATGGTTTGTGATGGCTGCTGTTTGCTGAAAGTTGATCTCGATGGCGTCCCGGCTGAAAAAGCCGATAAGTTCATTCAATCATAGGTCATAAGCACTCCTTCCCATTAATAGCGGAGGTATGTTTTTTTAAAATTTTAAGGATTTCATTTCTATTAACAAAATAATTTAAACAATAAATACATTTTTGTAATAATTTATATTCAATAAAGAGGCATCTGTCGAAATAAATGAGGTGCTTTTTGGTTGCAGGCTGAGAAGGTAATGGCAGGGCTGGGTACTGGTTAGGGAGCAAAGCAAAGTGAACTGGCGGACGGAACATGGGGAGATGCGTTTATCCTGTGTCTTCCTGCTTCAAGTGGAGCGCATCGTATGACGCAGGTTGGCGAGCAATGCAAGGATGGAAAAGAGGATAAGCCCGTAAAGAAGATAGCGGTAGCGCTGAAGACTGAGTGCTGTCGGTTGTCGGCGTTTGCTGAAAAACTCGGAGCGCAAGTGCTTAACCTGCTGGCAGCGTGAAGTGAAACGCTGAGCCTTTGCCGAGGGTGCTTTCGACGCCGACCGAGCCGCCGTGGATGTTGACGATCTCACGGACAATCGAGAGACCAAGCCCGATGCCTGATTTTTCGTCCTGGCCGGGAACGCGGTAGAACTGGTCGAAGATGTGCTTCAGATGCTCCGGGGCGATGCCCGCACCGGTATCCTCGACCGAAAAGCGGATGCCCGCAAGCTCTGCCTGCGCCTTGACGGTGATTTTGCCACCGCCCGGCGTGAAGCGGATGGCGTTCGAGAGGAGATTGGCGAACACGTGCCTGATGCTCACCGCGTCGGCGAGCACCTCCGGCAGGCCCGCCGGAATGTCGAGCACCAGCTCGATGGATTTGTCCCTGAAATCGCTGATGAACGGCTCGATCCCCTCCCGGACAAGCCAGTCCGGTTGATGCGCCGCCAAGTTCAGCCGCGCCCTGCCGGACTCCAGACGGTTGAGATCGAGCAGGTCGTCGAGAATTTCGGTCAGCCGGGCGCTCTCTTCGCTGGCGGTTTGCAGCAAATCCGCCTGTTTGTCGTTCAGTGAACCCACGCGCTGTTCAAGCAGCAGATGAATGGCCATTCTCAGCGAGGTCAGCGGGGTGCGAAGCTGGTGCGAGACGGTCGAGACGACGCCGCGCTTGAGTTCCCGCTGCTCGTGCGCCTGCGTCATGTCGTGCAGAATCAGAACTACGCCATTGCTGCCAATGCCGCCCAGCGTATGAGGGATGACGGTAGCCGCCGGTTTGAAGAAAAATTCGCGGTTCTCGATGAACTTCTGGATGTAGCCGTTGCCGTTACTTTCGGCGGTGCCTCCGGTTGCGATGGCTCGGGCGAGCAGTTCCGGCAGCCAGTCATAGCCGAGTTTCGCGGCTTCAGCGCCTGGCTTTATGCCGAAATAACGGTTTGCCGAGATGGTGGCGACATCCACCCGTCCTTCGGGATCGAAAATCGCTATCGGCGCGGGCAGCATGTTCATCACCTCCTGCGTCGCCTTGCGCGTGCGTTCGAGCTTCTGCTCGTCGCTTCTGCGCACCTTGCGGAGGGTCGAGGCCATCTCGTTGAAAGCCTGCGATAGCTGGCCGATCTCGTCATTTGACGTATTTTCGATAACCAGATCGAGATTCCCGCTTCTGATCTCGTTGGCCGAGGCGATCAGGCGGGAGACAGGTTTCAGAATCCAGCGCCGCGACTGGTAGCTGAAGATGAGCGCGACCGCAGCACTGGCCGCGATAGCCAGCAGGATGCGGTTGTGCGCCGATTCGGCGAGACGTCGGGCGGCGTGATTCGCCTCGGTCATCCGGGCCTGGTTCATGTCGAGAATCTGCTGGGCGAGCAGCTTGATCTCCGAATGCATGGGAAGGACGGTCGTGAAGTAGCGGTCGCGGCGCTGTTGAAGAGGGGTCGAATCTACGCTTACGGCGCGGATTGCTTTGGCGTAATCGTTGTACAGCCGAGCAATCCGGTCGGCCTTCTCCTGCTCGCCCGGCAAGGTGATGTTGCCGAGTTCGACCTGCAACGCCTCGCGGAACCGCTGTTCACTTTCGGCGACATTGACTGAGCCTGTCGGGTGCCCGGTGGAGAAGGATTGCAACGCCTCGATGTTCATCTTTTCGAGCGCCTCCTTCATCTCCTGGGCGGCGGCGACGCTCCGGTAGTTCTGACGGAGAATCACATCGATGGCGCTGCCGAGCTCGTCGACCTGCGTGATGGTCAGCATCCCGATGATGCCGATGATGGCCAGCAATCCGCCGAAGCCGAGGGCGAGTTTGTGCTTCAGGCTGACCACGGCGTTGCTCCGTCGGGTTGATGCGGATGTCCCTTTTTCATCGGTGAAGCGAATTTATACCCTGATCGGCAGGATCACGAAAGGTACGCCTTGGCTGTAAAGGTTTTTCTGGACGGTGAAGACCGTGAAGTTGTGCAGCCAGCGATCCATCATCGATTCGTTCATGAAGACGAGCTGCCCGCCGAAAAAGACGATGTCGGGAAATTTCGCCACTATTTTCGGTACCAGTTTGCTGATCTCTTCGACCACATCGGTGCCAATCGAGGTGAACGATTCCGCGTAATAGCCGTGATCCCGCATGTATCGAACATACTTGCTGCTTTCACTGGCAATATACTCGTTCAGATGACCGATTTCGTCCGCTCCCTTGAAATTTCCGGCGTCGATCGGGCCGATTTCAACAAATACGAAATTTTTGTAGATGCCGCTGAAAAGGCGCGACACGCTGAACAGGGTGTGCATGCCGAGGCCGTTGAAGCCGTTGACGAGAATTGCCGCAGTTTTGCCCTTCGGGTCGTACTCCGGTTCGGGGCCCTGTTCTGCGCCAAGATCGCTGCCTGACATGACGGCGGCTTCGACGATGATGTCGAGGCGCTTCAGCGTTTCGTAGGTTTTCGTGTAGTGGCGCTTGATGAAGAGCGCAGCCAGCACCAGCACTCCGGTGATCAAAAGCGTGATCCAGCCGCCTTCGTGGAATTTGAGGATCAGCACCGAGAGCAGAATGAAGGTGGTCAGAATCAGGCCGATGCCGTTGATCGCTATTTTGCGCAGCCACCGCTTTTCCGTTCCGCGCTCCAGCCACCAGTGGCGCACCATGCCGAGCTGCGACAGCGTGAAGGTGATGAAAACGTTGATGCTGTAAAGTACGATCAGGAAATCGACCGATCCACGCGACGCAACCATCATGATGAGCGACGCGAAACCCATGACGAGGATGCCGCGTTCGGTGACGAGCCTGTCGCTGAGCATGGCGAATTTTTTCGGCAGCCAGTTATCGAGCGCCATGTTGGCCAAGACTCTCGGGCCGTCGAGAAAGCCGGTCTGGGCGGCGATGAAGAGCAGAACAGCTTCGGAGAGCAGGGTGATCCAGACAAAGGAGACGCCTGTCCATCCGCCCCATGAGGCGGTGATGGACTCGAAAAGCACGGCGTTCAGCGTCTTGCCTGGCGTGTCCCTGACATCGAGAAAGATATAGGCGGCCATGAGTCCCATAACGGTGATCGAGAGCGACCAGGCCATGTAGCGCATCGTTTTTTTCGCTGTGCGGACTTTCGGTTCGCGCAGTACCGGCAGGCCGTTGCTGACCGCCTCGATGCCGGTGAAGGTTCCCGCGCCAAGGCTGTAGGCCTTCAGGATGATGAAGAGCGTGCCGAAGAGGCCGAGAGAACGGAGCGATCCATTCAGCTCGGAGGCGGTTTCATGCCAGACGCTTCCGGCGTTCGAGATGTGTGTGGCCACGGCGACCGTGATGGCGACAAGGTGCGTGGCGACGAAGAGCAGGAAGACCGGCACGAGCGGCATGACCGCCTCCTTGATGCCACGGAGATTCAGTACGAGTAGCAGCAGGACGCCCGCGACGGCGAACCAGAGCTTGAACGGCAGCATCGAAGCGGGCAGGAAGCTGAAGATGGAGTCCGCGCCGCTGGCGACCGAGATGGTGATGGTCAGCACGTAATCGATCAGGAGGGCGCTGCCCGAGACAACGCCCACTTCGGGCGAAAGCAGCTTGCTCGCCACCAGATAGCCGCCGCCGCCGGAAGGGAACAGCTCAATGATGCTCGAATAACTCGATGCGATGACAAGGATCGTCAGGCCGGTGGCGAGCGCGACAAAAATGCCGAGCGCCGGATGGCCCGCCAGCGCCTTGAACGCTTCGGCGGGGCCGTAACAGGAGGAGGAGAGTCCGTCGGAGCCGAGGCCGACCCAGGCGAGAAATGCGGTAAGTGAGATCGAGTGGAAGATGCGGCTGTCCCTGAAATCGCGTGAGCCGCCTATCAAAAAGGTTTTAGCTTTTCTGAGTCCGTTTTGTATGGTCATGTCAATGCGATGATTGTGGAAAACCCGAGGAAGACCGGCGTCACTGATCCGATGTCATCCATCAGAATTTTGACCCTTCAAAAATCGGGCCACGATTTTTGAAAAACGTGGAGAGGCTTGCCAGGCGGGGGTTTGGGCAGGGCGATCTCTTTTCGTCAGAGATGCGAATTCATTGCATTACACAATCCTGTCGTCGTGCCGATCTTGCAATTTGCAAGGCGACGAGTCAGCGGATGCCGAGCTGCTTGCGTTTTCGCCAGAGCGTCGCCTGGTCGATGCCGAGGATGGTGGCGGCGTCCTGGAGCGAGGAGGTTTCGGCGAGCACTTTGCGGATGTGCTGCTCTTCGATGCGGTCGAGCGTGACCGGGTCGCCGAGCCGGAGCGCTGATTTTTTCGACCCCATCGACTCCGGCAGAAGGTCGGCGTCGATCTGGCTCGTGTTGCAGAGAATCACCGCGCGTTCGATGACGTTGCGCAGCTCCCGGATGTTGCCCGGCCAGGCGTAGCTTCTGAATATGCCGAGAACGTCGTCCGTGAACCCCTGAATTGCCTTGTGGTTTTCAGCATTGAAGTAGGCGAGCAGCCTGCTCGCAAGCTGCTCGATGTCGCCGGGGCGTTCGGCGAGCGATGGCAACTCGATTGGCACCACATTCAGGCGGTAGTAGAGGTCTTCCCGGAAGCGCCCCTCTTTCACGGCCTGTTCGAGATCGGTATTCGTCGCCGCAATGATGCGCACGTCGGCTTTGCGGGTGTGCTGGTCGCCCACGCGCTCGTACTCGCGCTCCTGGATGAAGCGCAGCAGCTTGGGCTGGATGGCAAGCGGTAAATCTCCGATTTCATCGAAAAAGAGCGTGCCGCCCTCGCACGCGCTGACCCTGCCGGGATTGTCCCGGAGCGCGCCGGTGAAGGCTCCTTTGACGTGCCCGAACAGCTCGCTCTCAAGCAGATCCTTGCTCAAGGTCGGGCAGGAGATAACGCCGAATGGCCCTTTCGCCCGTTTGCTCATCAGGTGCATCGAGCGGGCGAGCACCGTCTTGCCGGTGCCGCTCATACCGCGGATGAGCACGACGGCTTCCGACGAGGCGACCTGCCGGGCCAGCGCCAGAGCACGTTGCATCGCCGGTTCCCGGCTTTCAATCTCCAGTTCGCCGGATGGTTTTTCGCGTCTTGTCGGAGAGGGCATCAGGCGCTTTTCCATCTCGCAGAACGAGGCGAGCTGCGCAATCAAATGGTCGAGCCGGTTGAAGTCGAAAGGTTTGGTGATGTAATCGGTCGCGCCGCGCTTCATCGCTTCGACGGCGGTTTCGACGGTCGCGTAAGCGGTGATGACCACGAGCTTCATCCAGGGAAAGGATTTTGCCATCGCCGGAATGAGGTCGAGGCCGCTCTCCGTGCCGAGCCGCAGATCGACAAGGGCGAGATCGAACCGTTGCGAGGCCGCAGCCTCCATGGCGCTCCGCACGCTGCTGGCTGTGCTCACTTTGTGGCCGCGCGACTCCATGAAAATGGTCAGCGTCTTGCGAATGTTCGCCTCGTCGTCGATGATGAGGATGTTGAGAAATGACATGCTCGAACCTTTGTATTGTTCCAGTCTGATAACGGCACAGGGCAATATAGGCATCGATCCGGTTTCAACGCGCATCCGCTTCTGGCATGGTTGCGGCTAAGCCTCAATGATGCGCGGTGGCTGAGTGATGGAAATCAGCGTACATCTGATTAGATTGTCACTGCTTCAACGATAGAGATTTGTCAGGGATATTGCGGTTTTATGGTAGTGCCGCACGGTAATTTTATGTTTGATCTCATGCTTGACAGAATGAAAGGGGGCCTCAGGGCCGTATCGATATTCGAAGCCGGGAAAGGCGTGTTGGTGCTGCTCTTGAGCCTGTCGCTCTACACCTTTGAGCATCACGATTTTCGACATATCGCTGCCGCCTTCGAGCGGCGCTGGCATCTCGATCTCAGCCTCCATATACCGGGCTTTATCAGGATGTTCATGCTGAATCTGACCGAATCGCGTCTGCATCTGATTGTTTTCGTGGCGGTTATCTACGTGCTCATGCGTTTTATCGAGGCATATGGGTTGTGGTTCGAGCGGCGCTGGGCCGAGTGGTTCGCCCTCTGGAGCGGTGGCGTCTACCTGCCGGTCGAACTCTATGAGCTGACAAGAGGCTTCAGTTGGCTGAAGTTCGGATTTCTCTTCGCCAATCTGCTGATCGTGCTGTATATGGTTCTGGCATTGAGGCGCGGCTAAGGTTTGGTAATGAAACCGGTGGAGCGAGGCGTGTGAAAATGATTGACCTGTTTCGACGGAAATTCCGGCGAGCGGTGTGCGGAGAGTTCAGATTTTACGATTGACCAAGCAACATGGCAGGTTTATCACTCAATAATCCACAACTGCAAAGAAGCGATCAGGAGCTGGTTTCGAGAGCGCTCGCGGACAAGCAGCTGTTTGCCGCGATTGTCCAGCGCTACGAAGAGGCGCTGTTGCGCTACATCGTCCGACAAGGGTGCCGCGACAAGGGGCAGGCTCAGGATGTCCTTCAGGAGGTGTTCATCAAGGCATATCTGCATCTGAACGATTACGACACGTCACTTCCCTTTTCTTCCTGGATTTACAGGATCGCCCACAACGAAACCATCTCTCATTTTCGAAAGGAAAAAAACCGCCCGCTTGTATTGGAGATAGGGGCGGATGATGAGTTTTTCGGGAAAATCGCCGACGATCTCGGATTTTCGCGGCAGGAAACCGGGCAATATCACGACACCGATATTCAGGCGGCGTTGCAAGCGCTTGAACCGCGCTACCGCGACATCATTGTCCTGAAGTTTTTCGAAGAGAAGTCCTATGATGAAATATCCGATATTCTGCAAATGCCTCAGGGCACCGTGGCCACGCTGATCAATCGGGCAAAAAAAAAGATAAAGTCATACATGGAAAAGAATTAAAGGCTCACAGCCATGCCGAAAACCAGTTCAGATCAGATTATCAGGGAGATAGAGAAACGGAAGGTCGTGCCGATCCCGCGCTGGCATTTCATCCTGAAAAGCGCGGTATTCTGGGCGCTTGCCCTGATCTCGGTCGTCACCGGCGCGATCTCGATGGCTACGGCCATCTATGTGTTTTTCGATAACGATTACCTTGCCGATCACGCCGGAATCGAGAAGCTGTTTGTCGAGCGTCCTTTTGTCGAGGTCATTGTCGAGGCTATTCCCTATGTATGGCTGATCGCGCTCGGCCTCTTCATTCTCACGGCTTTTTACGGATTCCGTCACACCCGGAAGGGCTACCGTTACCCGACGCTTCGGGTCATATCCGTGTCGCTGTTGCTGAGCGCGCTCTTGTGCGGCATACTCGATTCTTTCGATATCGGGCGATATATCCATCGCTATCTGATCGAAAACGTTCAGGGGTACGGCCAACTGGTTCATACCAACGAGGTTATCTGGGCGCAGATGGAAAAGGGGCTGCTCGGCGGCAAAGTGGTGCGCTATTCGGCCCATGACAGTCTTGTCGTCATCCGCGATTACAAACGGCGGCTCTGGCAGGTCGATATTTCACGGGCAACGTTTCAGCCAGGAGCGCAGATCGCCATCGGCAAATATCTGAAGATCACCGGCCTCAAGACCGGGCCGAACGCTTTCAAAGCCGCGGCGATACGACCCTGGGGGAGAAAGATTCATCGGCATAATCCGAAAATCGACAGGCGCATTCGTCTAAAGGCTCCCACGGAATTCCGCAAGCTTGCGCCCGCGAACCCGTCCGTTCAGAAGCCGCAATGATGCAGCTCCGAGGGCAGCGCTTTGTTGCCTTGGCGATGCTCATTTCCCCTTTCTCTCAGTCCGTAACCAGAACTCTGTCTCATCGATTTATCGGTGGTTGATGGAGGTTTGGCTGCGGGTTGATTCGTCCTGCAGGCCGTTTCAAAAATAATTTTCGCGTCATGAAAAAAAGTTTGAAAGAAAACTGTTGGCGGCGCGTATCAACTATCAGGAAGGCAAACAGAACACTTCCGAAAAACGAAATGACTACTCAAATCCAAAGAAGGAATACTATGAAAAATCGTTTTATCGTCGGCATGATCGTTGCTCTTGGCATGGCTGGTTTCGCTGGTACCTCTTTCGCCGCTGACACCCCTGCAGCAAAGCCGGCGGCTGCTGCTCCTGCTGCTGAGCCCAAGAAAGCCGAAGCTCCGAAAGCTGAAGCCAAGAAGAAAGTCGTGAAGAAGAAGAAAGCTGCCAAGAAAAAAGCCGAGAAAAAAGCTGAAGAGGCAAAGTAAGCTTGACGCTTCAGCCGCTCGCTGACCGGACGCGGTGATGAACGAGTGATTACATTCAATGTGGTTATGAGCATCCGGTCAATATGAACATCGGCAAATATCAGGAGAGGCCCCTTTGTGCGAGGGGCTTTTCCTTTTATAGCTTTTCGATGATGCTGTTTGCCTTTACGGAACCAAAGCGCTTTGCAATCGATTATGATGCCTGACGCCTGCTCGATCATCGATGGCGCGTCGCGGTGCCCGCCGGATTGTGCCGGATAGCGAGTACTTGCAGGTTTTTGAACATTTTCCGTCGCGATGGTATGGACAGAAGCAAATACATGGCGCTGATCTTTGGCCTTCTGCTTCTGGCGACGCTTGTGTATGCGGGTATGAATTATGGTGAACTGTCGCGCTTCGCGCAGCTCATCGTCAATATCAACCCCTTCTGGATCGCCGTCGCTCTCCTCTTTCAGGTGGCCACCTACTTTTCTCTCGCGTTGGCGTGGTATCGCGCGTTTGCCGTCAACGGCATCGCTTATCCGCTCGGCAGCCTTTTTCCGCTCGCCTTTGCCAAGCTGTTTGCCGATCAGGCGCTGCCATCGGCGGGAATCAGCGGCATCGCGTTCGTCATCAATGCATTCAGGCAGCGTAGTGTTGCAGGGCCTGTCGGCATGGGGGTGATGCTGCTAACTCTTCTTTCCAACTACTTCGCCTTTGCCATCGTCGCCGCGGCATCGTTTCTCACATTATGGCTGCATCACGATTTTCACCAGTGGACGGTCATCGTGGCCGGACTCTTTTTCGTGTTCGTTGTCACCGTGCCTGGGGCGATTCTTGTGCTGAAAAAACGGGGTATCCAGAACGGTTTACCGCTGTGGCTGATGCGTCTGCCGGTGATCGCCGGAGTGGTTGAAACTTTTGATGATGCGCCGGACGATATGCTCCGCAAGCCAGGACTTTTTTTCGAGGCAACTCTCTATCAGTCGGCTATTTTCGTGCTTGACGCTGCCACGCTCTGGGCGATGCTCGCTGCGCTTGGCGAGCCGACAGGGTTCCTGCTGGCGTTTCCCGCGTTTGTCGTTGCTACGATTGTCGCCACGATCAGCCTGATTCCGCTGGGTCTCGGCTCGTTCGAGCTGACCTGCGCCGGATTGCTGGTGAGCCTCGGCACGCGGGTTGAGACCGCGCTGACGGCCACGCTGCTTTTGCGTGGCTTCACCGTCTGGTTGCCGATGATTCCAGGGCTGCTTCTGACCCGACGCGAATTGCGGTGATAGTTGTGGAGTCGAGATTCCGACTTCAATCCGTGTAACGAAGATTCGGGCATTTTTGAGACGCCTCTTAATGCACTATCTGATACATCAAAGCCATTAGTCAGTATATTTTTTATAAGTTTTATTTTGTGATAAAAAATCATTACACTCATTCACTCTTTCCGTTGCATGCTTTCTATAGCTGCTTACAGGATATTTATTCAATATTAACGAATTGAACTTTATTGCTAAATTGCAATTATCTTTCCAGTCAGGGTAATAATAACTTACATAGTTTTGATAATATGAGCCAACGGCATTTATGGCATTATCGCAAGCGTTACTGCCTGGATAATATTTTAACAAATATTCGATAGACTTGAGAGCCCGATCCGTGAACTTTAATATATGCAAGTCAGTATATATTCCTTCCGCAATCATATCGTCGACCAAATCGCTTTTCGGATATTTTGATATAAAATAATTTACCATACTGTTTACTGAAGACGGATCTGTAATCACAAGTATTCTTGTTTTCAGGTAAAGTAAATATTCTTGTTCCGATTTGGAGAGTAGTCTGTTTTTTAGCACAGAATTAATCTGGCTCAATGCTACTCGCCTTCTTAGCCATATATTATCTTTTTTCTCATTTTTGTTTTTTAATATCGTGCTGACAATTGTTTTAATTGGTGTGTTTATATTATTAATCTTAACATTTTCGCTAAAAATATTGTCATAATCATTCTTGATAATATTTCTAAAATTTTTATCGCAGTTCTTAATATCTACATAAAGGTCTGTAGCTTTTTCCACTTGCCCCTTGTCAGCCAGATAATAGAGATATGAATATAAGCGGGTTATATCCGAAGCACTCTTTTTTATCTCTTTTAAAAGATCGCTTCTTGTGCAATGGTTGTAATAGCCAAAATAAACATCATCAATATACCCTTCGTCATCCCCGCCTGAATAATCTATTTCATCAGAAACTTGATTTCTTTTCGGTATTTTTGTTAGTGATTGAACATTATCAAAACCAATAGCTCTTTTTTGTGACAAATCACCCCTGAACTCTTTATTTATATAATCGTAATCACCATTCCCAACCGTAAAGCCATAATTCAGCCAACCGATAGAATCTTTATACCTTCCCGACATTGCATGCAGCCAACCCAGCCAGAATGCTGCGTCATCTGCCTGATCCTCTTTACTATATTTTTGTACATACTGCATAAAGTATTTGATTCCTGTGTTCACATCAGAAGAAAAGTTTTTATAAGGAAAATATTTATCTTGAGAAGCAAGAGAATGGTTTGCGCTATCTTTATATCCTAACATATTCATCTTGCGTTGTATATCTTTTACCTTTTGGAAGCCATATGCGTAAAGGCAAAGATTCTCTATCCGATTGTCATTGACTTTAAGAGCTTTATCGAAATCTCCCAATAAAAAATAACCATAATACACAAAAGGGTCTTGTGGATACTTTTGTGTTATATATTTAACTTCTTTTTTAAATTTCAGGTTGCCATTTATCGTATTATTAATATCGCTGCAATATACACCATTTTCAATCCACTCTAAAACCTCAAGAGGAATGCATGTCCACATATAAGATAATAGAGGATCTTTATATTTTTTTAACAGGGAAGCGACAAGCTCTACCCCCTCATTTAGCGTGTGGTCCAAGGTATAAAACCTTATACACTTAGCTAAATCGATTTTTAACTCATAATTCCATGCCGTTCTTGATTTGTTCCTGATAAGCACCGTTTCTGCCGCTTTGTCAAACTTCCGTTGCCCAAAATATGCAGCAACTACATAGCCAAGATATTTGTCATAATCAAGATTCTTTTCTCCAAAACGAGCTTCGGCTTTTTCTTTTGCCAATGTTTCGTCACCTTTCTCAAATGCATTTGTGATTTCTGCTAAAGCAGAATCTATCTTTATTGATGAAATGATAGAATTATATTCAGTATTATCCTCGATACTCTCATTATTAGCTCTTTTTTCCCACGCATCTTCTTTTTGTATTGATTCGCCAATAGCGCGAATAATGAGTATAAACTCTGGAATCTCTTCTTTGGATACCACCGGTAATACAACATCTTTATATATGCCAAAATAGAGCATGAGAAATGAGGGAATCGAAATAAAGATTAGCGCAAACCACTTCATATGAGATTTGCAAAACAGAAATTTCGTATCTTTGTCACATTTCTTGAATTTTATATTTCTCATAATGCATTTCATGTTCGTAATACTTTTGTAGTTTGTCATTTCGCTTATTAAAACACAAAAAATATACTTCAATATTGGCCGCTCATTATCTCTTGGTGGTTCTTATATGATATATAATAATCTTTTTGAGGACTATATAAGTAAATAAATAATCTATACACTAACCAAAAAAATCGGTTTAGCGCATCCTTTTTTCTGATAAAATCTAAGGCGCGTGGATAGTTTTCTTATGTTGTCATTAAGCATCTCTCTCCCGAATTAAAGTATCAAGAGTCATTAGAGATATTGGTTCTTCGCAGATTATCGTGGGTAAGTGGTGAATAAGGGGCAATTGACTGAGCTACACCCATAGGCAAAGCCCTTTGTAAAAGCTTATCACCAAATGGCTGAAGTGCCTTAAATAATTATTTTATAGTTATTTATTGGTATCTGAGGCCTAAATCCAGACTTGATCCTCAGAAATGGTTTTGTGGCTATCCATAATGCCACCCACGAAATTCTGCGAAGAACCGAGATATTTACTTCATGACTAAAAGGTAATACTTTTTTTAAGAAGAATAAACGAAGTGACAATAAAAGGGCTGGGGCGATCCTGTGCTGGAGCAGCGTGAGTTTGAGGGATGCGAAGCAGGTTCGCCTCGAAGCTCATATCGCCGAGGTGTCGAAATCGTACATCGAAAGCCTGGGTCTTGGCTGGATACAGAAAAAGGGCAATATCCAGGACAATCTCATGACCGGCTTTGTCAACAACCTCACGCTCGACCTGTTGCTTCAGGCGAACCATCCGCCAGCAAACGAACTTGGGGTGGAGGCCGAACGCAAAACCAGTCTGATTCCGCTTGGCCTCGGCTCATTCGAGCTGACCTGCGCCGGAGTGCTGGTCAGCCTCGGCGCGAGGCTTGAAACCGCGCTCACGGCAACGCTGCTTTTGCGGGGCTTCACCGTCTGGCTCCCGATGATTCCTGGGCTGCTGCTGACCCGGCGAGCGTTGCGGGCGGGTTGAAAAGTGGACGGCGCAGACGAAATGGACGTTGAGGACAGGAGGATAACAAAATGGGGCGGATTGCGAGCCGCCCCAAAATTATCAACTATCAACTGACTTCAGTATGCCTTCGCGAACACCACTTTCTGCGTTGCCGGGTTGCCGCTGCGGATGCAGGTTCCTGGCTCGTCCATGTTGTACTGCTGGCGGTAATCGTCGTCTGTGGGGAGTACGCGGATCGTGGCTTTGGTCTCCTCCTTGATCAACGCTTCGGTTTCGGCGGTGCCGTCCCAGTGGGCGATGACGAAGCCTTTTTCCACGCCTGCCTTGAACTCCTCCCACGTTTTCGCCTCGATCGTGCTCTCCTGCCTGAACTGCAAGGCACGGTCGTAGAGGTTCTGCTGGATGTTGTTCAGAATCTCCTCGATGTTGGCTGTCAGCGTGTCGTCGAGCAGCAGCTCGGTCTTTTCGAGCGTATCGCGGCGGGCGGCGACGCATTTGCCCTGCTCGATGTCGCGCGGGCCGAGTTCGATCCTCACCGGAATGCCCTGCAATTCGTACTCCGCGAACTTCCAGCCGGGCGAGTTGTTCTCGCTGTCATCGACGAAGGTCGGAATGCCGTGATGGTTCAGCGCCCTGGCGATGAACCGGGCGTGGGCGCGAACCTCCTCCTTGTTGCCCTTGAGAATCGGGATGATCACCACCTGGCGCGTGGCGAGTTTTGGCGGCAAGACGAGCCCCTTGTCGTCGGAGTGCGCCATGATGAGCGCGCCGATCAGCCGCGTCGAAACGCCCCAGCTCGTGGCCCACACATATTCGAGTACGCCGTCTTTACTCTGGAACTGGCAGTCGAACGCTTTGGCGAAGTTCTGGCCGAGGTTGTGCGAGGTGCCCGCCTGCAACGCCTTGCCGTCCTGCATCATCGCCTCGATGCAGTAGGTGGCGTCCGCGCCCGCGAACTTTTCGCTGTCGGTTTTCTTACCCACGATCACCGGCAGCGCCATGTACTCTTCGGCGAAGGTGCGATAGACGTTGATCATGCGGATCACCTCCTCCTGCGCCTCCTCCGGCGTGGCGTGGGCCGTGTGCCCCTCCTGCCAGAGGAACTCGGTCGTCCGCAGGAACAGGCGGGTGCGCATTTCCCAGCGGACGACGTTGGCCCACTGGTTGATGAGGATCGGCAGGTCGCGGTAGGACTGGATCCATTTTTTGTACGACGACCAGATGATGGTTTCGGAGGTCGGGCGGACGTAGAGCTTTTCGGTCAGCTCCTCGCCGCCGCCATGCGTCACCACGGCGCACTCCGGCGCGAACCCTTCGATGTGCTCGGCCTCCTTGGCGATGAAGCTTTCGGGGATGAAGAGCGGGAAGTAGGCGTTGACGTGCCCGGTCGCCTTGAACATGCCGTCGAGCGCCGCCTGCATCTTCTCCCAGATGGCGTAGCCGTTGGGGCGGATGACCATGCAGCCGCGCACGTCCGAATAGTCAGCCAGTTTCGCCGACCGGACAAGGTCGATATACCATTGAGAATAGTCTTGCTGCCTCGAAGTGATTTTGTCAGCCACGGTAATGCTTGCGGTTTGAATTATGAGGAAATGCGGCGGCTGGATACCTCCGCGCCAATGCGTTTTGGTAAAAGTAATGAAATGAACGCAGATAACATCGTTCAGCCATATCCGGCGAGCTGTTTAGGCCTCACTGCTCGAACGTCTTCATCTTGTTCATGAGCTGGCGCAAGTGCTCCTTCTGCTTGCTGTCGATATTGGTCTGGCCAGCCTCGACCTTCTGGTAGCCTGCCGGAACCCTGAAGCTTGACTCGGCAACCGGCTTCGGCATAACTTTTCGCAGCTCCATGAGATAGAGTCCATTACCGTTCTTCTGGACGATTTTGACCGGGAAGCCATCGACGCCGTTCTGCTTGAGCACTTTCGAGAGCGAGGTGTTCGACAGGCGCGGGTTCTGCGATTGCAGCAGCCTGAAGGTCGAGAAGTCGGTAAGCCCTTTGGTCATCCAGAGATCGAGCGCGTCGGTAGTGCTCGTGAGCCGGACGTGCTCGCACTGGTAGCCTTTGACGGCGTCGGAACCGATGCGCGTGAAGCGGTAATTGCTGTCGAAATCGAGCAGCGTGGCGCTCTCGGCGGCGCTCCTCAGATTTACGACGCTCCAGCTTTTCGACTTGTGATTGACGATGGTCGCCTCGTCAGGCCTCGCGCTTCGGGTGATGACGGTCGTTTTGAGCGGCTCGGGAATCCGGTCGAGCAGCATCGTCATATCCATTCTCTGATCGCGCGAGCCGAACAGATAGGTGATGTCAGCCTTGCCGTTCGGCATGGCGAGCTTCATCTCCATCGCCCCCGTGAACGCGGCGCGAGCGCTCGACGGCATGGCGAGCATCAGGAGGAAGAGGGCGGCGAGAAGGCCGGGTAGTCGTTTCATCGTGTGGAATCGGTTGCTGGTGTTTGGCAAAATATCGCAAAAAAAACGGAAGATGTGCGTTTTTCCTGAATGTGACGCTGATGAGATGGGGTTCTTGCTGAGTACAAGGGCGGCAGCCGACGGAAAAGGGGGATTCCGCTATGTCGTGCCACACTGATTCGGATGAAAAAGCATCTCTTCAGCGGAGATAGTGCTTGCGATAGATTGTGGGGGCGGCGACCAATTGCCAATATTCTGCCATCTTGCAGAATCCAATCGAACAACTCCTTTTGTTTTTCGGTAACTTGTTTATTCCCAGATTGTTACGATTGACACGCTTTATGTGTGACTGATTCTGTTTCCGTTTGCAATAACGAATTTTTCAGGAGCTGATCATGTCACAAAACAGAGTTGTCGTCTGGTGGGACGCTGAGGCGGAGGTTGAACAGTGGAAAGTCGAGGTTCAGCAACAAAACAGCGAGGGATTGTACGTGGCCGCACGGGAAAGCGCCGATGCGGGCTGTCAGGTAAAGGTCGAGAAATTCGGTCCCCTCGACGAAGACCTCCTGATCCAGTCGATCAAATCCCACTTCCCGGAGGCGCGGATAAGCTTGAGGTGCAGATTAGAGAACTTATACTATCGTCCCCCGTACCCGTCGAACACCACGCGCAGGCTGTCGTTCTGCAACCTTGCCTTGAGCCAGCGCTCGATTTTGAGGCGATCAGCCCGATTCAGAGAGCTTGCCGATGACAGCAGCACGTAGCTCCGTTGCAGCGGCTTGGTTCCCGTGCTGTCCGAAAAGAGCCAGGGTTCGGCGTAGAGGCAACTTTTGATCTGCGGGAAGAGCGGCTTGAGTTCGTTGAGCAGTTTCAGTCCCGTGTACTGCACCTGGCGAAGGCTGTCCTGCTGGCGGATATTCGCATGCAAGGCCGCATCGAGACGGGCGATTTCGAGCTTCAGGCGATCCGTCTCCTCCATCGTGCCCAGCTTGTCGAGAAACTCCTGGCCGTTGGTGATCACCAGCCCCTGTTCGAACTTCAGCGTCGCGTGTTCGAGACCGAACGCCTCGGCTCGCCGGTTCAGCTCTATCTTGTCGTTACCCGTGAGCGGATGGCCGCCATAGACCAACGAAATCGTGCGGGCGTCCCCGTCAATCTCGTATCGCAGCAGAAAGTCCCCCTTGAACATGCCGACAGTTCGCACGAACCTTGTGGCCGTGTCGATGAAATGCTCTTTCTTGACGAGCACGTAACCGAAATAGATACTCGGTATCAGCGTGACGAGGATGACCGCCGTGATCATATGGTTGATGCGGTTGCGCTTCTCCTCGTCGAGCGAGGAGCGCAGGGGAATGCGCATCACCCGCGCAAAGCCGACGTTAGCCAGTCCGATAAAGACGCTGTTGATCGTAAAAAGATAGAGCGCTCCGAAAAAGAAGGCAAACTGAGTGGTCGCAAGTCCGTAACCCGCCGTACAGAGCGGCGGCATGAGCGCCGTGGCGATCGCCACGCCCGGCACCACATTACCCTTGAGCTTCGTGGTCAGGGAGATCGAGCCAGCCAGGCCGCCGAACAGCGCGATCAGCACGTCGTAGATGGTCGGACTCGTGCGGGCCAGCAGCTCGGAGTGAGCGCTGGAGAGCGGACTGATGGCGAAATAGAGCGTCGAGGCAAGCAGACTCGAAACTACCGCGAAGGTGAAGTTCCAGAAGGATTTACGGAGAAGCGGAAAATCGTAGGTCGCGATACTGTAGCCCATGCCGTTGATCGGCCCCATGAGCGGCGAGATCAGCATCGCGCCGATGATGACCGCCGTGGAGTTCATGTTGAGGCCGACCGACGCGAGGATGATCCCTGAAATCAGCACCCAGATGCGCGCACCGCTGAAGACGACATCAGCTTCGACCGCGTTGTGGATCGTGTCAAACGCTTCAGCATCGTGGCGAAGCGAGAGATTCTGCAACAGTGATTTGATCATGATGCTGGGATTGACAGATCAAAACCGCGGGTCATGCAGCACCCTCCCGCACCGCCAAAAAGCGCGCGATGCGAAGGAGCGCGTCCGCGAAACCACCTACAGCTCGAACGGATCGTTGATGATCTCGAACGAAAGCTCCTTTCGATGGTCGTGAAACCCGATTTTTATGTAGTGACGGTTTTCGGCGTTGAAAATATCCGCCCCCTTTTCAGCAGCATGGAGAATGATATGGCCCTTGTGATTGCCAAGCTCTTTAGCCAGATCGCCACGCTTCCTGAACACGAGATTGGTGTATGACTCACCCTCCCTGACGCCGATCACCTCGGCATCGCCGAGATCGACAATCTCGTCAGGCACCGAAAGCAGCGACATCTCCTTGCCGATCCAGATGCTGATAATTTCGCAATGAAACGGCAGGAACACGGAGTTGTGAACGGCAAATCCTTTCTCCCCCTTGCTGACAGCGGCAGTAAAGTTTTTCATGGTCTGTTCAATTGATGTTCGTCAACTCACCGATAAAAAAACAGCCGCCACAACACGATAAAGAAGGGCAGCAAAATCGGCGCTGAATACTTATAGATATACTCAAAAAAGTTGGGAACTTCGACTTCCGTCTGCGCGGCGATATTCCTGATCATAAAATTGGGAGCGTTGCCGAGATAGGTCATCGCGCCAAAAAAGACCGACGCAACGGAGATGGCCATCAGATAGGTATCCGAAGAGAGATCGCCGCTGACAGGTGAACCGGTTCCGGCGGCAAACCGGCTGACATCGCTCGCCAAACCAATATCGAGGCCGAACTTGCCGAGCGCGCCGGCAAGAAAGTTCAGGTAGGTCGGCGCGTTGTCGAGCACTCCCGACAAGAGGCCGGTCATCCAGTAAATCCTTGAAATCGACAGTTCAGCGGCATGGGTGGCCGCGTAGCGTTCAATCAGTTCGAGCGCGGGCATCATGGTGATGAAAATACCGATGAACAGAAAGGCGACCTCCCGGATTGGTTCGAAGTTGAACTCATTGCCTTCGAGCGCCTTTCTGTTGGAGGTTTTATAGGCGACGACCGACACCGCGCCGAGAATCAGTTCACGAATGCCGAACGGCACGCCCCAGAGCTGCTGAATGCTCGGGAATCCGGCGATGACGGCGGGATCGAGAAACACGGCGAGAATAACCAGCGCAAGATACACAACGCTTCGCTTGCCGGACACAGCGATGCTTCCTGACGAAAAGCTGGTCTGCATAGCCACCTGGCTATTGCGAGAATCGAGGAAAAAAAAGAGCGCCAAGAGACCGGATAGCGTAATTAACCACGGAAGCAGCACCTTGGGAAACACCCAGAAAAAGGGAACCCCTTTGAGAAAACCAAGAAACAGGGGCGGGTCGCCGATAGGGGTGAGTCCTCCGCCGATATTGCTGACGATGAAGATGAAAAAGACGATGTGAAACGGTTTGAGCCGCCCTTTGTTGATACGCAGGTAGGGGCGGATGAGCAGCATGGAAGCGCCAGTCGTGCCGATGAAATTGGCTATGACCGCCCCGGTCAGAAGAATAAGCAGATTGGTGATCGGCTTTCCCGGTCGATCGATAGTGATCAGAATCCCGCCGGAGACGATGAACAGCGAACTGACAAGCGCGATGAAGGAAAGATACTCCTGCAAGGCGTGATGAAGCACATGAAACCCGTGAGGAGCGAGCGCATACCAGACGGCGACGGCGAGGCCAAGCGCAACCGAGACCTTCGGATAGTGGCGTTCCCAGAAACGATGGTAAAAGAGCGGGCCTGAGGCGATCATCAGCAGGAGCGTGATGAAGGGCAAAAGCATCCAGAGCGGCGGCAACGCTCCCTGTGAATCGTGAGGCGGGGCTGCGGCTTGTACGGCCTCGGCCAGGCAAACGTCAGGAGCGAAAAGCGACAACCCTGTCGTGACGCAAGCCAATAGCCGGAGAAAACCGGAAGGTCGGTAAGCAGATGCCATAAGCGTGAGGGTTTTCAACCAGAACGACATACTGCCGCGTCTGAGTTGCTCAACGGTACTCCTCCTGAAATGTAGAAAAATCTGCCAGCACATGGCAACAATCCAGCGGCGAAGATCAACCGGAATCAACAGACTATTGAGAAGTTATGCCCGGTCCACGGAAATCACTGTTGCCCGGCAATCACCTGAATAAACCGCTGTGGCTCAGTTTCAACCCTGTTGGCGAGAATGGCTTTCTGTGAACGCTCGATCATCCTGCTCCTTCCTTTTTCAGTTGAGGAATTTTTCTCAATACCCTGAGATAGAATCAAACTCATCAACAGAAACAGACAGTAAACCATTGTTCAATATACAGATAAAGTCTGAAAGATGTCTCTTATTCAGAGGATCAAAGCGTCAATGCTCGCCATCTCGCGGTATATCGGTACAGGTCAACTTTCCATGAATCTTCCATTCAGCTCCGTCATCGCGAGTCCCGACAAGTCGGGATGTGGCGATCCATGAGTATTTTTCGTGAAGATGAATTGCCACATCGCTGCGCTCTTCGCAATAACAAGATGAAATATTCAAAATCCGACAGCCTGCGAGCGCATTCTCCGACCTTGTATTTTGCAAGGCTGCCGCTCATCGACCTTGCAGAATCCAACGGAACGGCGTTGCTGGCTGACCGGTAACTGGCGATTTTCCTGAATGTTATGATTGGCACGCTATCTGCCTGATGAAACCTGTGAGTGTTCGATCAACAAATTGTACAGGAGCAGAGATGTCACAGAACAGAGTTGTGGTCTGGTGGGATGCTGAGGCGGGTGCCGAGCAATGGAGAGTCGAGCTTCAGCAGCAAAACAGCGAGGGGTTGTACGAAGCCGCGCAGGTGAGCGACGACGCGGGTTTTCCGGTAAAGGTTACACAGTTCGGCCCGCTCGACGAAGACCTCCTGATCCAGTCAATCAAATCACACTTCCCCGAGGCGCGGATAAGCTTGAGGTTTTGAATGCATCAGCCGCATACACATTATGGCTTTATAAAGGGCACCTCTAAAAAGTGTTATGAGAGACCCGAGGGTAAGGCAGATGGAGTACAAAAATGGCGCTGCGTGCGTATTGTGCAAGTGATTTGAATGCTATCCAATGAAGCAGCCGACTTTTTAGAGGTGCCCTAAATATGAGGATATTGCGAATATCAATATGTTAGGGTCTGCTGAATTAATATTAACTGATTATATAGCAATGATATAGGCAGTATATTGTGTATTTTTTGTGCAAGGAAATCTCCGTAACAGCCTCAAAATCCTTGCACTTCGAAAACGCCGATT
>JAAXXD010000049.1 GCA_013334655.1 Chlorobaculum sp.
CCAACCATGTTTCGGAATACATGCCAACTTTAAAGGACATACGCATACGCCTCAAGGGTATCAAATCCACGCAGCAGGTGACCAAGGCCATGAAGATGGTCGCGGCCGCAAAGCTGAGAAGAGCCCAGGATCGTGCGATTCAGGCCCGTCCGTATGCCGGGAAACTGAAAGAGATGCTCGCATCCCTTTCGACCAAGGTCGATACCTCGCTCAACCCGCTCCTGTCGCCTCGCGAAGAGGTCAACAAAGTGCTGGTCATTCTGGTCACTTCTGACAGGGGACTGTGCGGCGGTTTCAATGCCAATATCATCAAGATGGCCCAGAGGGTCATTCACGAGGATTACGCTGCGCTGCACGCCAAGGGCAACGTTACCATGATCTGCGCCGGCACCAAAGGCACCGAGTTTTTCCGCAAGAGGGGATACAAACTTACGGCTGCCTATCCCGCCGTGTTCCAGAATCTCAGCTTCGCGTCGGCCAGGGAGATTGCCGATACCGCGTCGAAGATGTATCTGAGCGGCGAGGTGGATCGCGTGGTGCTGGTCTACAACGAGTTCAAGTCGGTGCTTGCGCCGAACCTCAGAACCGAGCAGCTTCTGCCGATCGCTCCCGAAAAAGGCGCGGAGAAAGGCTCAAGCGGCGAGTACCTCTACGAGCCTTCGCCAGCGGCCATCATCGACGAACTTGCGCCAAAGCATCTGCACACCCAGGTGTGGCGAGTGATGCTGGAGTCCAATGCTGCCGAGCAGGCGGCCCGTATGGCGGCCATGGATTCTGCCACCGAGAACGCCAAGGAGCTGATTCGCTTGCTGAACATCAGCTACAACCGCGCTCGCCAGGCTGCCATCACCAAGGAGCTGAGCGAAATCGTCGCAGGTGCCGACGCTCTGAAGCAGTAACCGCGAGAGCAAGAGCTATTTTGTCAGAAAGCGCCACCAAAATGGCGCTTTCTGTGTTTGCGGGAAGTAATTGTGGACTTGGTGGACGGCGTAAACGAAAGATGGCGCAGGGGTCTCTCTATTGAAAAAGAACTCTTGTTCTGTTTGTATTATTCGCCTGGTCGTGAGAAATTAGAGCTACTTCTATTATTACTGTAAAGCAAGGTTGAAGATGAGGGTATTCAAGTTCGGCGGTTCGTCGATCGGTTCGGCGTCGAGGATCGGCAATGTGGCCGGTATCATCAGGCAGGAGCTGGAGCGCACGCCGCTGGTCGTGGTGGTTTCGGCGGTCGGCAAGGTGACCGATATGCTCGCCGAGTCGGCGGCGCTGGCGGGTAAAGGGGATGCGGCGTATCGCGAAAAGCTTGACGCGCTCGCGTCGCTGCATCACGGAATTATACGCGAACTGTTCCATGACGCCGCGTCAGCGGAGATGACTTGGCTCGACGAGATGATGGCCGAGCTGAGCGATGTGCTGCATGGCGTGTTCCTGCTTCGGGAGCTTTCGGACAAGAGTCTCGCGCTCGTGCTGAGCTACGGCGAGCGGCTGTCGTGCCGGATCGTGAGCCGCTACCTGCACTTTACGGGCACGCCCTCCGAGTGCGTCGATGCCCGCCAACTGATCGTTACCGATGACAACCATCGCAACGCAAAGGTGGATCGTCTCGCCACGGGCAAGCTGATTCACGAGCGGCTCAGAAGCTTCGAGCCTCTGCCGGTGGTCACGGGATTCATCGCCTCCGCGCCGGATGGCAGCGTGACCAACCTCGGTCGCGGCGGCTCCGATTTCACGGCGACGATTCTCGGCGCGGCGCTTCATGCTGAAGAGGTGTGGATATGGACCGATGTCGATGGCTTCTTCAGCGCCGATCCAAAGCGGGTGCCCGACGCGCGGGTCATCCCCGAGATCAGCTACGCCGAGGCGATGGAACTATCGCACGCGGGCGCGAAGGTGCTTCATCCGCTCGCCGTGCAGCCGGTCATGAAGGCGGGGATTCCTCTCAGGATCAAGAACTCCTTCAATCCCGAGAGTCCCGGTACGCGGATCGGCCACGAGGCGGCAAACGCGGAGGGGCGACCGGGCACGGTGACCGGTCTGACCTCGATCAATCACGTGGTGCTGCTGAGCCTCTCCGGCAGTGGCATGGCTGGGGTGCCGGGCACGGCGTCGCGTCTGTTCACCTGCCTCGCGCGGCACGGCGTCAACATCATCTTCATCTCGCAGGCCTCGTCGGAGCAATCGATCAGCCTCGCTATCGCGCCCGGACAGGCGACGACGGCCAAGAAGGTGCTCGAAGAGGAGTTTGCCCGCGAGATCGAGGAGCGCCGGATCGATCCGGTCAGCGTTCGCCGCAATCTGGCGATGGTGGCCGTGGTGGGCAACAAAATGTCGGGTCACCCCGGCGTCTCGGCGCAGCTTTTCGAAACGCTCGGCAAGAACGGCGTCAACGTGATCGCCGTCGCCCAGGGAGCCAACGAGATGAACATCTCGCTGGTCATCGACAATTCGGACGAAGACAAGGCGCTCAACTGCGTCCACGAATCCTTTTTCCTGTCGATGCGCAAGGTGCACGTCTTCATCGCTGGCACCGGCACCATCGCAAAGAGTCTCATCAGCCAGATCCGGCAGCATCGCGCCACCTTGCAGCAAGAGATGGAACTCGACGTGGTGGTCGCTGGTCTTGCCAACACCCGCTCGATGTGTATCGATTCTGCCGGCATCGATCTTGATCGCTGGCATGAGGCGATGCAGCCGAGAGAGTCTCACGATGGCATCGGGGAGTATATCCGGCTGATTCAGGAGCAGAACCTGCACAACACCATCGTGGTTGATTGCACGGCGAGCAGGCAGGTGGCCGAGAGCTATCCCGATTTGCTTCGGGCCAATATCTCCGTCGCCACGGCCAACAAGCTCGGCATGGCTGGCTCGTGGGAGCTGTATCGAAAAATCATGGAGGCGCTGCGCTCAAGCAACGCGCGGTTCCTGTACGAGACCAACGTCGGGGCAGGGCTGCCGGTCATCAACACCCTCAACGATCTGAAGAACAGCGGCGACAAGATCGTCTGTATCGAAGGAGTGCTGTCGGGCACACTGAGCTTCATCTTCAACGAGTTGCGCAAGGGCGGGCGCTTCAGCGAGATTGTCCGCAAAGCCAAGGAGGCGGGGTACACCGAACCCGATCCGCGCGACGACCTCTCCGGCGCTGATTTCGCCCGGAAGCTGCTCATCCTCGGTCGCGAGCTTGGCTACCAGCTCGAATATGCCGATGTGGAGTGCCAGAGCCTCGTGCCTGAAGCGCTTCGCGGCGAGATGTCGCCCGCCGGGTTCCTCGATGGCCTGTCGTCAATCGACGACTGGTACGCCACGGAGATGGAGAGTGCGGCGAGCGAAGGCATGACCATCGCCTTTACCGGAGAACTCAAGGATGGGAAAGCGAAGGTCGGGCTGAAGCGCGTGCCGCTCGAAAGTCCGGTGGCCGGGCTGAACGGCACGGAGAACCTCGTGGTCTTCACCACCGGGCGCTATCTCAAGACGCCGCTCGTGGTCAAGGGGCCGGGCGCGGGCGGCGAAGTGACGGCGGGCGGTGTCTTCGCCGACATTCTCCGCATTGCAAGTTACCTTGTCTGAGGCGCACAGATGAAGGCGGTCATCATCTCCATCGGCGACGAGCTGCTCAAGGGGCACCGGGTCAACACCAACGCGCCGTTCATCGCTCGCGAGCTCAGCGACATCGGCATTGCGGTCACTCGCATCGTCGCCTGCTCTGACGATCCGCAGGCGATCCGCGATACCGTCGTTTCGGCGCTCACGGAAGCCGAAGTGGTGCTCGTGACTGGCGGCCTCGGCCCGACGAATGATGACCGGACTCGCGGCGCGGTGCAGGAGCTGCTCGGGCGCGGCCTTACGCTCGACGAGCCGTCGTTCGAGCGCCTCGCCGACTATTTCCGGCGTCGCAATCGCCCGATGCCCGATTCGATGAAAGATCAGGCGATGGTGATCGAGGGTTCCGTGACCATTCCCAACACGAAAGGCACGGCTCCCGGCATGATCATCGAGTGCGCCCCACAGTTTGCCAGTCGCCACCTCGTGCTGATGCCCGGCGTGCCCGCCGAGATGGAGGCGATGATGCGCCTCACGGTCACTCCCTTCTTCGCGCCGCTCTCCGGGGCCTTCATCCGCCACACCCCCGTCATGACTCTCGGCATCGGTGAAACGCAACTCGCCGATATGATCGCGCATATCGAGGAGACTCTGCCCTCCGGCACGACGCTCGCCTATCTGCCTCATGCCACCGGCGTGAGCCTCATGGTGAGCACCTCGGGCACCGGGAAGGAGGCGGTGGAGGAGGAGAACCGCCGCGTGGTCGAGGCCATCGTTTCGAAAGCGGGTCATTTCGTCTACGCGACTTCAGAGGTGACGCTCGAAGAGGTGGTCGTCCGCACATTGCTGGAAAGGGAACTCACGGTCGCCGTCGCCGAGTCCTGCACCGGCGGTCTGCTGGGGAGCAGGTTGACTGATGTGGCCGGTTCGTCGGGATGCTTTCTCGAAGGGCTGGTCACCTACAGCAACCAGGCCAAGGTGCGGCTGCTTGGCGTCGATCCGGCAATCATCGAAGAGCACGGCGCGGTCAGCGAGCCGGTCGCCGCAGAGATGGCTCGCGGCTGCCTGCTGAAAAGCGGCGCAGACATCGCCGTTGCTACGACCGGCATTGCCGGGCCGGGCGGAGGAACGCCGGAAAAGCCGGTCGGCACGGTTTGCGTCGGTGTCGCCTCGAAGTCGCCCGATGGCTCTGTGCTGGTCGAGGCGTCTCGCTTCACCATGTACGGCGACAGGCATCAGAACAAGCTCCGCTTCAGCGAGGCGGCGCTTCGAGGGCTGCTTGAACGGCTGAAAGAGATGGAGTCCTGAATATTTTCAACCGGTTCCGGAATGTGTAACTTTGCTGGATGATCCATATGAGCCGGGATCGGCCCGGTCGAGACAGAATCCACTGAAAATCGCGTGTTCATTTTATGGCTTCCATTGCAAGACTTCCTGATATAGTTGCTAACAAGATTTCCGCTGGCGAGGTTGTGCAGCGCCCGGCCTCGGCGGTCAAGGAGCTGATCGAAAACTCCATCGACTCCGGCGCGAGCCGCATCACCGTTATTATCAAGGATGCCGGGCGGCAGCTTGTCCAGATCATCGACAACGGCTGCGGCATGGAGAACGACGACGTTCTGCTCAGCGTGGAGCGCTTCGCCACCAGCAAGATCACGGGCGTTGACGATCTCGAATCGCTCAGGACGCTCGGCTTCAGGGGAGAGGCGCTGGCGAGCATTTCGTCGGTCTCGCATTTCGAGCTGAGGAGCCGCAAGGAGGGCGCTCCGCTCGGTACGTTGCTCAGGAGCGACGGGGGAGTCGTCGAAAGTCCGCAGCTCGCGCAGTGTGAATCCGGCACCTCCATCGCTGTCCGAAATCTCTTCTTCAACGTGCCCGCCCGGCGCAAGTTCCTCAAATCCAACGCCACCGAGTTCAAGCACATTCACGAGGTGGTCAAGGCGTTCGTGCTGTCGTACCCTGAGATTGAGTGGCGCATGATCAACGACGACGAGGAGCTGTTCCATTTCCGCACGCCGGACGTGCGCGAACGGCTGAGCCACTTTTATGGGGAGGGATTCGGCGAAAGCCTGATCGAGGTGATCGAGGAGAACGACTATATGACCATCGGCGGCTATCTCGGCAAGCCGGGCATGATGGTGCGCCAGAAGTATGACCAGTACTTTTTCATCAATCGCCGCCTGATCCAGAACCGGATGCTCGTACAGGCCGTGCAGCAGGCGTACGGCGAGCTGCTCGAAGAGCGGCAGTCGCCTTTCGCGCTGCTCTTTCTCGGACTCGATCCAGCGCTGGTCGATGTGAACGTCCACCCGGCCAAGCTCGAAGTGCGCTTCGAAGATGAAAAGAGCATACGGAGCATGGTCTATCCGGTCGTCAAACGCGCCGTGCAGATGCACGATTTTTCGCCTGAAGCGTCGGCCGCTTTGCCGGTTGCGCCGGTGTCGTCCCGCGAGGCCGGGTTCCCTAAAGAACCGTCGCGGAAACTCTCGTTTTCCTCCTTCTCAGGAAAAGCCTCCACGACCGGCGATCTCTACCGGAACTATCGGGAGGGATCGTTCAGCGCGATGGCATCCTTCGCGCCTCCGCTTTTCGAGTCCTCTCAGGTGTCGCCAGCATCCGTCGAGAGCAGCCCGGCCTCGATGGTACAGGAGTCGCTGCTGACTCCATCGCTGGTTCAGCCAGAGATTGTCGGAGAGCAGAACCCGGTTACGCCAGACAAAGAGCCGAAAATCTGGCAGTTGCACAACAAGTACATCATCTGCCAGATCAAGACGGGGCTGATGATTATCGATCAGCATGTGGCGCACGAGCGGGTGCTCTACGAGCGCGCCGTCGATGTGATGAACGAAGCAGCTCCAAACTCGCAGCAACTGCTTTTTCCGCAGAAGATCGACCTGAAACCCTGGCAGTACGAGGTGTTCGAAGAGATCAGTGACGAGTTGTACCGGCTCGGATTCAACATCCGTCCGTTCGGCGGCATGAGCGTCATGATCGAAGGGGTTCCGCCCGACGTGCGTGACGGCACCGAAGCTACGATCTTGCAGGAGATGATCGCCGAGTACCAGGAGAACGCCTCACGGCTGAAGCTGGAAAAGCGCGACAACCTCGCCAAATCATACTCCTGCCGCAACGCCATCATGACCGGCCAGAAGCTTGGCGTCGATGAGATGCGAATGCTGATCGACCGCCTTTTCGCCACAAGGATGCCCTATGTCTGCCCACACGGTCGACCAGTCATTATCAGACTCTCGCTCGACGAGCTCGACCGCATGTTCGGGAGAAAGTAGAAACAGTTGATAGTTGACAATGGATAATTGATAATTGAAGAGGGGGATTACAGCGGTACTCGGCTTTTTCTTCCTCTCTTCGTCCGCTCTGTCCACGTCGTCCAAAAGGGCACGCGCTCGCAGGTTCTCCGCGGCTCTTTCGGCTTGTTTCCTGAAAAATAAGTTTGTACATTTCCGGCCAGAGCAAACATACCCTTGTAGCTCAGTGGATAGAGCAGCAGTTTCCTAAACTGTTGGCCGGCAGTTCGAGTCTGCCCAAGGGTACTCCTCACCACTCATACGAGGCCGTTCATACGGGAGAAAGCAGCAGGATACGCACCTGCTGCTTTTTTTATGAGCGATTTTCGTCTGTAATTATTTCTGATAGCAGTTACCCTGACCCGCGCCACGGCCCCGTCCCGATCCAGGCCCCCAGTTTCCACCAGTGTTCTGATCCCACACCCATGCGGCGACGGCGTTCAGCTCGGCAGCGGTGAGCGGTATTGGCGGCATGAGGCCGAAACGGGTGATCGCCTGCTGGTCGGCAAGCACTTTATCTTTGGAGGGAGCTTTGATGAATTCGGCCATCCGCCTGATGCCTTCGCTTCTCGACGAGATGCGCTGGTGGTAGCGGGCTGAAATGGGCAGAATTGGCGGGGCGGTTTTAGGCGGCGGCGCTACCGAGTGACAGACGCTGCAATTCTTGTCGAAGACGGCTTTGCCGTCCACAGCCGCCGAAGCGTTTGCCGGAATTCCTGCGGCAAGCACCCCGATGCCAATGGCAAGGGCGGCGGCGAGATTGTTGTTTGAGTGTTTCATGGCTCTTGCTTAAT
The DNA here is from genome assembly GCA_013334655.1 of Chlorobaculum sp. Lineage (GTDB taxonomy): Bacteria > Bacteroidota > Chlorobiia > Chlorobiales > Chlorobiaceae > Chlorobaculum. Next base: position 7,640 of record JAAXXD010000049.1, read on the forward strand.
CATCATAGGTTTCAGAAATAGTAACCTCCTTTTGTTACCCCGTTAAAAGTTAGTCAAAAAAAGGAAAAACCTGCCTTCAATCGATCTCATCCACGAATGTTCGATATTTTTTCCGCGCCTGTAAAACCGTATACTTGAAAAGCATACAGACACATCAGAATCAGAACCGAACCACTGACACCTCCATGAAACTGCTTAAAAACGCCATTCTGCTCATTCTGCTTTTTCTGGTTGTGGATGTGGGCAGATATTTTTTCATCCCTGATATTTCGAGGCTGGTCCGCACCAATCCCGGAAAAACCGCCTTCATGGAGTATCGCGAGGGTGAATGGCGCGGCGAAGGGCGCGATATGACGATCAAGCAGCACTGGGTGCCGCTGAAAAAGGTGTCGCCATCGCTTGTCAAGGCGGTGCTCGTCTCGGAGGATAACAACTTCTGGCATCATGAGGGATTCGATATCGACGCTATCGAAGGGGCGGTTGAAAAGAATATCAAGGCTGGTGAATTCAAATTCGGAGCGAGCACCATCAGCCAGCAGCTTGCCAAGAACCTGTTTCTGTCGCCTTCGAAAAATCCCCTGCGGAAGCTCAAGGAGGCGATTCTGACCTGGCGGCTGGAGAATACGCTTTCGAAGCGGCGTATTCTTGAGCTGTACGTCAATGTGGCTGAATGGGGTGATGGAATTTTCGGTATCGACCAAGCGGCCCGGCACTATTTTGGCGTCAGAGCCTCGCAACTGACGGCCAGCCAGTCGGCGAAGCTCGCGGCGTCGTTGCCAAATCCGGTGCTTTATCCGCCAACCGGTTCGTCGCGTTTTGTGCGAGTACGCTCCGGACACATTTACGCCATCATGCTGAGGCGTGGCCTGGTGGTGCCGGATTACAGCGAAGTCATGACCACGCCGGATACGCCGGTTGCCCAGCCGCCGGATTCAGTCGTGGTCGGCGTGCCGGAGCAGTTGATTCAAGAGGCCGCGCTTTCAGACAGCACGCACGCCAAGCCTGGGGGCGATGGTGACGGAAAGAAAGAGCCGACGACGGGAGATGAGGGGATTAAAAACCAGTCCGGCAACTGAATGATTGACGGACTGGCTTGATGACTTGAAGCTGATAGCGCGGATTCGGATCAGGAAACCGGTTCGAAGAACGACTTGTCAACGCCGCACACCGGGCAGATCCAGTCTTCCGGAAGATCCTCGAAAGCGGTTCCGGGCTCTACGCCGTTGTCGGGATCGCCGGATTCAGGATCATATTCATAGCCGCAGGGAACGCAAACCCATTTCTGCATAACTCTATCTCCTTGATTAGGTTGTGTTTAACGTACAAACGTTTCGTTGATCGACAAGCGGCCTCTTTAGGCGGAGAGCCGATCGACATGCAACTAAAGCCGGTGGAGGTGTAAAAAGTTCATTACATGATGCCGCGGATGGGGAATCATCAGAGCGCGGAGCTTTCTCATCATGCGGGCACAATGGTACCGCACCTGTTTTTTAATTCTTATCCGACCTTTACCAGAACCACCAAAGGTTACGATGCAGCATCTGAAGCGGATAGTGGGCGCATGGTTGCTCATCATCATGGCCGAATCGGTGAGCGGAGCGTTCAGGCGGCTCGTGCTCGCGCCTCGCGTTGGCGAACTCGCAGCGCATCAGCTTGGCGTTGCCGTCGGCTGCGGGATTATTTTCGTGGTGGCATGGTTTTTCTCCGGTCGCGTCGTTTCGGTATCATGGCGTCGCGATCTCCTTGCCGGTCTTGTCTGGGTGGCGCTGACCGTGGTGTTTGAAGTCGGCCTTGGCCTGTCAATGGGGTTCTCCGCCGGACGCATTCTTTCCGATTATGATCTTCCGAAAGGCGGCCTGATGGGGCTTGGCCTGCTGTTCATGCTTTTTGCGCCTCTCATGGCGGCGCGGCTCCGGGGAACGCTCCGGCACGAGGGCGACAACTTCGACAAGCGCTGAGGCGATTGTCACCGGTGAATCTTCTCACACCCATCCGCGCAGCTTCATCGCTTCCGCCACCCGGCGGATGGCCACGATCATGGCTGCCGTGCGGTTATCGACGCCATGCTGTTCGGCGGCTTCGTGCACGGCTTTGATCGCGGCGGTCATCTTTTTTTCGAGCTGGCGATGCACGGCATCCTCCTCCCAGTACCATCCGCTGCTGTTCTGTACCATCTCGAAGTAGGAGACCGTCACGCCGCCCGCGTTGCAGAGCAGGTCGGGAATGAGGTAGATGCCACGTTCATAGAGCACCTTGTCGGCATCGGGGGTGGTCGGGCCGTTGGCCAGTTCGGCGACGATGGTTGCCTTGATGTGCTTGGCGTTGCGGCACGAGATTTCATCTTCGAGAGCCGCCGGGATGAGCACGGTGACGTCCAGTTCGAGCAGATCGCCATTGGTCAGCGGCGTGGATCCGGGAAATCCTGCGACCGAGCCGGTTTGCCGCTTGTGCTCCATGAGAGTCTGATGATCGAATCCGTTCGGGTTGTGGATGCCGCCTTTCGAGTCGGAGACGGCCACCACTTTCATGCCGAGCAGTTCGACGGCGAGCTTGTGGGCAAACGATCCTGCGTTGCCGTAACCGTTGATGGCGGCGGCTTTTCCGCGCAGCTCGATGCCAAGCATCTTCGCGGCTTCGCGGATGCAGATGATGCCGCCCCGCGCCGTGGCGTCGCCGCGCCCGAGGGAGCCGCCGAGCGCCAGCGGCTTGCCGGTGATGACGCCGAAATCGTTGTGCCCCTGCATGAAAGAGTATTCGTCGGCCATCCAGGCCATGATCTGCGGCGTGGTGTAGACGTCGGGCGCGGGCACATCCTTTTCGAGTCCGAGCAGTCGTCCGACCTGGCGAATGTAGCTTCTCGACAGCCGTTCGAGTTCGCCGGGGGACATGGCCTTGGGGTTGCAGATCACGCCGCCCTTCGCGCCGCCGAGCGGAATGTCGAGCACGGCGGTTTTCCAGGTCATCCACGCCGCCAGCGCCCTGACCGTGTCAATGGTTTCGTCGGGATGGAAGCGGATGCCGCCTTTGTTTGGGCCGCGAGCGTCATTATACTGCACCCGGAAGCCGTGAAATGCGCGAACCGAACCGTCATCCATCTTGACCGGAATAGTGACATGCATCTCCCGCATCGGCCAGCGAAGAAGTTCGAGCACATCGGGATCGAGACCGATCACCTCTGCCGCGTCATCGAGCTGCCGCTTGGCGATGGTAAAGGGGTTCTCCTTGATCACTTCGGATTTCAGGCAATCGCCAAGCACGAAAGGCTCTTGCGTCGGCGCGGCTGGCTGGGGACGATCGTTCGATGGCTGCATTTTGCGGCTGTTCGAGGAGTTGACAAAAGTTCGTGATTCAGGAAATACGTTTGCTCAATGATGTATCGGTGACGGCGCGTGACACGCCGGGCAGCGGCCATCGGCGTCGAAACGCTCGATCTGGTTGTCGCTGAAGGGCGTCGTATTTCTCGCCACCAGCCTCGCGCCGCATCGCGGGCACAGGGTGTCGCTATGCGCTTTCCCTGCATAGATATAAGATAATCCGGCTTTCCGTCCGATCTCCCAAGCCTTTTCGATCATTTCCGGCGATGTTGGCGGCGTTTCCTGCATTTTCCATGAAATTTCCGGCCAGAAAGGAGTGAGATGCCAGGGCGTCTCGGCTCCGAGATCACGCACGATGAAGCTGGCGAGCCGTTGGAGCATGGCCGGATCGTCGGCATGGCCGGGGATGACGAGCGTCGTGATTTCGAGATGGATGCCGCTTCGGTGAATCTGCCGCAAGCTGTCGAGCACGGGATCGAGTCGCGCACCGCACATACGGCGGTAAAAGGCGTCGTCCATCGATTTGAGATCGACGTTGATTGCGTCGAGCCAGGGCCGGATGGCGTCGAGGCAGATTTTCGACAGGTAGCCGTTGCTGACCCAGATGTTTTTGAGACCGGCTTGTCGTGACAGCATCATCGTTTCGAGCGCATATTCGGCAAAGATGGTCGGCTCGGTGTAGGTGCAGGTGATTGATTGGCATCCGGCGAGCTGCGCGTTCTGGACGATCTCCTCTGGCTTGTTCAGCGGAATCGAATCGTCCGGGATCATCTGGCTGATCTGCCAGTTCTGGCAGTTGGCGCATCTGAAGTTGCAGCCGGGCGCGCCGAGAGACCAGGTTATGCTACCCGGCATGAAGTGGCAGAGCGGCTTTTTCTCGACCGGATCGGCAGTCTGCGCGACTGCCTTTCCATAGGCGAGGGTGAACAGTTTGCCGCCAACGTTCCGCCGCGCCCGGCAAATGCCGCTGCTGCCTGGCCGGATGCGGCAGTAATGACGGCAAAGGTCACACTGGAGCACGCCGTCAGGGGCGGCATGATAGAAATTCGCTTCGCGCATGGCGGTTCACTTTCCGGAGTCGTGACGGTAAGCCTGTTTGCCGGGTCTTCTCCGTTAATGGCCGCTACAGGGTGATCGTTCCCCGGTAAACCACGCGGGCCGGGCCTTCGAGATAGATGTCATCCATCTTGTCGTTGAATCCCACTGTCAGTATTTCGCCGCTTCTGACCTTCACTCTGACCGGTGACGTGGCGACCTTGCCGAGACGGTAGCTCATCAGTGCAGCCGCCACCGTGCCGGTACCGCAGGCGAGGGTCTCATCCTCTACGCCGCGCTCGAAAGTTCGGATGCTGAGCGCGTCCGGCGCGGTGACTTCAAGGAAATTGACGTTCGTGCCCTCGGGGAAAAGATCCTTCCGGTGACGAATCGCGCCACCTTCAGTAAACACGTCGAGCTTGTCAAGGTTGCTGGCGTAAACGATGGCGTGAGGCGAGCCGGTATTGACGTAATGGCAACTCCACGCGCCAACCTGAAAGCTGTCGCGGAAATCCGAAGGCGGCAGCATGTGCAGCCTCACGGACTCATCTCCGGTCACTTCGGCTTCATACTTGTCCGGGCCGGCCTCGAAGGCGAAGCGCGGGCCAGCCGGACGGATACCGAGGAGCCACGCGAAGTAGACGGCGCAACGCCCGCCGTTGCCGCACATCGAGCCGGGAAATCCGTCGGAGTTGTGGTAATTCATTCTGAAATCGGCGGTTCCAGAGGTTTCGACGAGGATCAGGCCGTCAGCGCCAATGCCTGTTCTCCGTGTGCACATGGCCCTGATTTGCTCATGGGTGAGATTGAAAAGGGCCTGACGGTTGTCGATGACGATAAAGTCATTGCCGGCCCCCGACATCTTGGTGAAATCGATCTTCATGGTATAAAAGTTAGTTTGCAGTAAAATATAGTAATTACGCAAGGCGTTGAGCTGGTCGAAAAAGTCAGCTATTTTTGCCCTCCCGCCGCCGCTGCTCCCGGAGTCGAGGGGCAAAAAACTTTATTATTAAATAATTTTTCTTATTTTATTTGCTACTGTTGCAGGGTAGTTTTTTCTTTGAGCCAGACTGCAAAAATGTTTTTTCCGGGAATTTCTCCATGTCCCGATAGATGCTGTACCGTTATCGTGATGTCACGATGGCCGCATATACTGGAGAGAGGTCGCCGGTTTTTTCGGTTTCTTCAACCTGAAAATACGTCCAAACAAAGGAGAACATACAATGGCTGAACAAGTGAAACCCGCAGGGGTCAAGCCGAAGGGGACAGTGCCTCCTCCAAAGGGGAACGCGCCGACTCCGAAGGCAAATGGCGCGCCAGGCGGAGCATCGGTCATTAAAGAGCAGGATGCCGCCAAGATGAGACGTTTTCTGTTCCAGCGAACAGAAACACGCTCGACGAAGTGGTACCAGATCTTCGATACCGAAAAAGTCGATGACGAGCAGGTGGTCGGAGGCCATCTCGCGCTCCTCGGCGTGCTGGGCTTCATCATGGCGATCTACTACATCTCGGGTATCCAGGTGTTTCCCTGGGGGGCACCGGGTTTCCATGACAACTGGTTCTATCTGACCATCAAGCCGAGGATGGTCTCTCTCGGCATCGATACGTACAGCACCAAGACCGCTGACCTCGAATGGGCTGCTACCAAGATTCTTCTCTGGGCAGGCTATCACTTTATTGCCGGTTCTGTGCTTATTTTCGGTGGATGGCGCCACTGGACGCACAATCTGACCAACCCCTTCACTGGCCGTTGCGGTAACTTCCGCGACTTCCGTTTCCTCGGCAAGTTCGGTGATGTGGTTTTCAGCGGTACCAGCGCAAAATCGTACAAAGAGGCTCTCGGGCCACACGCGGTTTACATGTCGCTCCTGTTCCTCGGCTGGGGTCTGGTGATGTGGCTTATCCTCGGATTCGCCCCGATTCCCGATTTCCAGACGATCAACTCAGAGACCTTCATGTCGTTCGTCTTTGCCGTGATTTTCTTCGCTCTTGGTATCTACTGGTGGAACAACCCCCCGAACGCCGCCATTCACCTCAACGATGATATGAAGGCTGCCTTCTCGGTTCACCTGACCGCGATCGGCTACATCAACATCGCGCTTGGCGTCATTGCATTCGTGGCTTTCCAGCAGCCATCGTTTGCTCCTTATTACAAGGAACTTGACAAGCTCGTCTTTTACATCTATGGCGAGCCGTTCAACCGCGTCAGCTTCAACTTCGTCGAGCAGGGTGGCAAGGTGATCTCCGGCGCGAAAGAGTTCGCCGATTTCCCGGCTTATGCTATCCTTCCGAGAAACGGTGAGGCGTTCGGTATGTCGAGGGTCGTGACCAACCTCATCACCTTCAACCACATCATCTGCGGCGTGCTCTATGTGTTTGCAGGTGTCTATCATGGTGGTCAGTATCTCCTCAAGATCCAGCTCAACGGTATCTACAACCAGATCAAGTCCATCTGGATCACCAAGGGCCGCGACCAGGAAGTTCAGGTCAAGATTCTCGGTACCGTCATGGCGCTCTGTTTCTCGACCATGCTTTCGGTTTATGCCGTTATCGTCTGGAACACCATCTGTGAGCTGAACATTTTCGGCACCAACATCACGATGTCCTTCTACTGGCTGAAGCCACTGCCGATTTTCCAGTGGATGTTTGCTGATCCGAGCATCAACGATTGGGTTATGGCTCACGTCATCACGGCCGGTTCGCTTTTCTCGCTGATCGCGCTGGTTCGTATCGCCTTCTTCGCCCATACCTCTCCGTTGTGGGATGACCTGGGTCTCAAGAAGAACTCTTACTCTTTCCCGTGCCTCGGCCCTGTCTATGGCGGTACCTGCGGTGTCTCCATTCAGGACCAGCTCTGGTTCGCCATGCTCTGGGGTGTCAAAGGTCTCTCAGCAGTTTGCTGGTACATCGACGGTGCGTGGATTGCATCGATGATGTATGGCGTGCCTGCTGCTGATGCAAAGGCTTGGGACTCGATCGCTCACTTGCATCATCACTATACCTCGGGTATCTTCTACTACTTCTGGACCGAGACTGTGACGATTTTCTCGAGCTCGCACCTTTCGACCATTCTCATGATCGGTCACCTGGTGTGGTTCATCAGCTTCGCTGTCTGGTTTGAAGATCGCGGTTCGCGTCTTGAAGGCGCTGATATCCAGACCCGTACGATCCGCTGGCTTGGCAAGAAGTTCCTCAACAGGGACGTCAATTTCCGCTTCCCGGTTCTGACGATTTCGGACTCGAAGCTTGCCGGTACCTTCCTGTACTTTGGCGGTACCTTCATGCTGGTCTTCCTGTTCATTGCCAACGGTTTCTATCAGACCAACTCGCCGCTGCCGCCTCCCGTCAGCCACGCAGCAGTGTCAGGACAGCAGATGCTGGCTCAGCTGGTCGATACGCTGATGAAAATGATTGCGTAACAATTCGGTACGAAGGGGCTTTTGCCCCTTCGGCCATCTTGACCAATAACGTTTACCACGCAAAAAAATTTAAGATGGGGGGTTTGTATGGCCGAACCTGTTGAAAATAAAAACCAGGCTCCTGCTCCGGGCGCTAAGGTAGCTCCGAAAGGCGCTCCGGCTGCACCCAAGGGTGGTGCTCCCGCTGCACCAAAAGGGCCTGCTGCTCCCAAGGCGGCAGCGCCAGCCGCCAAAGGCGGAGCACCTGCAGCAAAGCAATCCGGCAAGCCAAGGCTCGCTTCGCTTGATATCACTCTCGGACGCTCAGGTGTTCGTCAGGAATCAGCTCTTCCATATGTGAAACCCAAAGCAGCGCCGCCGCCGAAACCGGCAGCTCCGGCAGCCAAGGGCGCTCCGGCAGCAAAAGGTGCGCCTGCTGCCAAAGCTGCTCCGGCTGCGCCAGCAGCACCCGCGGCGAAGGCCGCACCCGGTGCTCCAGTTGCAAAAGCGGCTCCCAGAGCCAAGAAGCACTACTTCATTATCGAGAATCTCTGTGTCGGTTGCGGCCTGTGTCTGGACAAGTGTCCGCCAAAGGTCAACGCTATCGGATACAAGTTTTACGGTGACGTTCAGGAGGGTGGCTTCAGATGCTACATCGATCAGGTGGCTTGCATCTCCTGCTCGGCCTGTTTCTCGGGTGATGAGTGCCCATCGGGCGCACTGATTGAAGTGCAGCCGGATGGCGAAGTGCTTGATTTCTCCTATACGCCTCCGGAAAGGCTCGATTTCGATCTCCGCTTCCTGCATCGTTTTCATCGAGAAGTCAGGTAGTCTGAACAGAATTCACGATACAGACAAAACGAAAAAAGCATTGCTTTGAAGAAAGGCAATGCTTTTTTTATTTGTATAAACAAAAATCTGGAAAATAAAGCAACGTGCACGATCAGGCAGAAAAGACTGTGAAGAGGGAAACGGTTACTGAGCGAACGCTGGTCATCATACCGACTTATAACGAAGCCGAGAACATCAGGCCTCTTATCGAGAGCATTCTCGACCGTTATCAGGCGGGTCTCGATCTGCTCGTTATCGATGACAGTTCACCCGATGGCACAGCTGATATCGTCAAATCAATCATGGAAAAAGAGCCGCGCGTTACGCTTTTGTCAAGGCCATCGAAGTTGGGTCTTGGCACGGCTTATCTCATGGGGTTTCGATACGCACTCGATCAGGGATATGAGCAAGTGATCGAAATGGATGCAGATTTTTCGCATGATCCAGCCATGATAGCATCATTGATTAGTGGTATGGATGGAGCCGATATGGTTATCGGCTCGAGGTACATGAACCACACGGTCAATGTTGTCAATTGGCCACTGTCAAGGCTCATTCTTTCCAAAACGGCCAGCATTTATACAAAGCTGATCACCGGTATGCCAGTATTTGATCCTACCAGTGGATTCAAGTGCATCAGTGCCAAAGCGCTTCGATCCATCGCCCTCGATCGGGTGCATTCACAGGGGTACTCGTTTCAGATCGAGATCCATTTCCGGGTATGGAAAAAAGGATTCATTATCCATGAAGTGCCAATTGTTTTTGTTGACCGGAGCGTCGGCAAGTCGAAAATGACCCGAAAAAATATCGTTGAAGCTGTTTGGATGGTCTGGTGGCTCAAGCTCCTATCTATCATCGGGCGGTTGTAGCAGTGGTATTCACAGTAGTCCGCCATTCAGCAGCTTTTGCTTGATATTGACGTGCAAATGCTACGATAAAGTCGAAGAAAAGAGCGCTTCAGGGGCCTGTTCATCAAACAGTGTAAACAGCCAAGATTAAATGAGGATCCTCATTTTGAAATAAAACGAAAATGCGTTCAGCATGCGCAGCAGTTCTGGATTCGCATCGTACGGTTTTTGACGATGTTTCTGCGAGTCTATAAGAACAACTGTGTAAACGGTCAGAGTTTCCTATCATGAAGAAAGGAGTAAAACGATGACCAAAAAGAAAGAGAAAATTCAAGACATCCAGGGCGAGCTGATCAAGCAACTGCTGCAACAAAGCGGTGGGCCGCGAGCCCTTTTTGACAAGGGCGGTCTGTATGACCAGCTCAAAAAACGCTTGATCGAAACGGTGCTCGAAGGCGAGCTGGACGAACACCTCGGCTA
>JAAXXD010000119.1 GCA_013334655.1 Chlorobaculum sp.
TAAATCGGCGTTTTCGAAGTGCAAGGATTTTGAGGCTGTTACGGAGATTTCCTTGCACAAAAAATACACAATATACTGCCTATATCATTGCTATATAATCAGTTAATATTAATTCAGCAGACCCTACATATTCCATATCATGTCTTCGTTTATTGTCTGCGCAGTTTTTCATGAACACTCTTCCAGTCACAAAGTTCAAGGCATCCTTGTTAGGGACTCTTTATTTCGCCTGTTCAGCTCTCTTTTTGCCATCCAACAGAGTAAATTTTGCATCACTGGTAACAAATTTAAATTTTTTCTCCCCGGTTCGTTTGTATACCTGACACGCTGAAAATCGACATCTACGGTCGAATAAATGGACACCCTCCAGATGCCCATTTCCCGACAGGCATGCATGACCCGCAAGGCAATTTGATTACGGTTAGTTATGAGTATGAGTAAGGTGCAGTAAAAAAATGAAGTTATGGCTTTACTCGGAACAAAGCCTGATTGTATTCTACAGGTTTGCCATTATCGACAAGAACCTCAACAATAGTTCCTGATACCTCCGACTCGATCTCGTGCATGAGCCTCATGGCTTCGATGATGCAAAGCACATCACCCTCCTTGATCTTGTCGCCTACATTGATGAACGGACGAGAATCAAAAGATGGTGATCGGAAGAAGGTACCATCGATTGGAGAACGAATTTCAATAAATTTCTCGATAGCTTGGTCAACAGTAGCCGGAGTAGATTGTTCCTGCAAAGCCGGACGAAGGACAGGCTGATCGAGTTGCGCAATGGCAGGGACTTCGATGTTTTGAGTGACATGAGGCTCAGTTTCACGGAGAGCTGCTTGTCTCGTATTGATAAGCAGCTCATCAATCTCTTCGGCGATAGTCGCAAAAAGGTCACGACGCTTTCTCAGTTTTTTCAGTAATGCGCTCACATCATCAATAGTACTGGATTCACGAAGACTCCTCTTAAGTTCAACATATAAGGCACATTGCTGCTCATAAGTAAGAGATTTCGCCTCTACCCGTTCAAAGAGACTTTTAAGATAAGAAACTGGAGCCTCTGGCGAAGATGGTAACGGATCAGGCAGAGACTTGGGAGGTGGAACGTGAGAAAGTGCTCTGGCTAAACACAAACCGGAACTACGATCCTGCTTTCGATAATCTACAAATTGAATCTGAGTTAACGATGACGGCAAAAGATTAGTTGACACACCATCCGAAACCAATATGGGCAAGATGGGCTTGCCAAGTTCGGCAGCATAATCAAATTCGCTTTTACAGGCAACGGAGTTGATCGACTCCGGGTCCAGCACAAAAACAAAGACATCACAGTTGCGGATATTTTCAAGGATTTGATTCCACCAGACCTGCCCCCCGCTCAATTCCTGATCGAACCACAAGCTATAGCCGAGGGCCTCAATATCGGCAACCAGGTTTTTCGCAATAGCTTGACTTTTTCGACTATAGCTGAGAAAAATTTTTGCCATATCCCTCCGTCCTTATGTCTGCCTTTGCAAATAGTTTTTTTCATATTCCCTCTTGGCCCGTATTTGAAATATACGGCTTACCCATTTGTCATGTGTTTATTTAGAAAGATAAAATACAAATAATTTTCAGCCAACACCAATGTCCCGCATCCAGCCGTTGCAATCCATCCGCCATCTCTCTATTTTTACCGATGGCCTCCAGACATTCCGGCCATGAGCACCGGTAACGGCAGCTTTTTCTCTTACTTCAAAGCACAACACGCATGAGTACAGAGCCTACCAAAATCATCCTCAGCGAGGATGAAATGCCGCGTCAGTGGTACAATATTCAGGCCGACCTGCCCACTCCCATGCCGCCGCCGGTGGGGCTGGATGGCACGCCGATCGGGCCGGACGCGCTGGCGCAGGTTTTTCCGATGAACCTGATCGAGCAGGAGGTCAGCACTGAACGCTGGATCGATATTCCCGACGAGGTGCTCGGCATTCTCAAGCTCTGGCGTCCATCGCCGCTCTACCGCGCCCGGCGGCTCGAAGCGGCGCTCGGCACTCCGGCGAAAATATACTACAAGAATGAAGGGGTCTCGCCCGCCGGCAGCCACAAGCCCAACACGGCGGTCGCGCAGGCGTGGTACAACCGGGAGTTCGGCATCAAGTACCTCACCACCGAAACCGGCGCGGGTCAGTGGGGCAGCGCCCTTGCCATGAGCTGCAAGTTGATCGGCATCGAGTGCAAGGTGTTCATGGTCAGGATCAGCTTCGACCAGAAGCCCTTCCGGAAGATCATGATGAAGACCTGGGGCGCGGAGTGTTACCCTAGCCCGAGCATGGAGACCGCCATCGGGCGCAAGATGCTCGAAGAGGATCCCGACACGCCCGGCAGCCTCGCCATCGCCATCAGCGAGGCCATCGAGCAGGCGGTCGAGCGCGACGACACCCGCTACGCTCTCGGCAGCGTGCTGAACCACGTGATGCTGCACCAGACCATCATCGGCCTGGAGGCGCGGAAGCAGTTCGAAAAGATCGGCCGCTACCCGGATATCGTCATCGGTTGCGCAGGCGGCGGCTCGAATTTCGCGGGTATCAGCTTCCCGTTCATCTGCGACAAGATTCACGGCAAGGAGGTCAAGGTGATCGCCACCGAGCCGGAAGCCTGCCCGACGCTGACGAGGGGGCCATATGTGTATGACTCCGGCGACGTGGCGAAGATGACGCCGCTGCTGCCGATGCACAGCCTCGGCCACCGCTTCATTCCTCCGGCGATCCACGCGGGCGGTCTGCGCTACCACGGCATGGCTCCTCTGGTGAGCCACGTCAAGCGCATCGGGCTGATCGAGGCCACAGCGCTGCCGCAGACCGAGTGTTACGAGGCCGCGCTGCTCTTCGCCCACACCGAGGGGTTCATCCCCGCGCCGGAGACCTCGCACGCCATCGCGCAGACCATCCGGGAAGCGAAGCAGGCAAAGGAGGAGGGCAAGGAGAAGGTGATTTTGATGAACTGGTCGGGCCACGGCCTGATGGACTTGCAGGGCTACGACGCCTACATGTCAGGCAAAATCAGCGACTACGCTCTGCCGGAGGAGATGCTGCAACGCTCGCTCGCCTCGCTCGAAGGGCACCCCGAGCCGCCTGGACTGTGAACGTGTTTTTGTTTGTCATTTTGTCCCGACTGCGTCGGACTCAGAATGACAAGAACATTAAACGGAATGTATACAAAAAAAGCACCCCTGAAATCATCGTCTCAGGGGTGCTTTTAAAAATAACCTTACGCTCCGGCTTCACTCTTTGTCGAGCTTCTCCTCTTTCTTGCTCTTTTTTGGAGGCGGCGGCTCGGTGGCAGCAGCGCCTTCCTGAAAGCGCAGCTCCTTTTCCTGCTCGTCAAAAGATATCTGAATGATGCTGCCTTCGGTGAAGCGCCCCTTGAGCATCTCCTCGGCAAGCGAATCCTCGACATACTTCTGCAAAGCTCGTTTGAGCGGACGCGCGCCGTACTTCTGGTCGTAGCCCTTCTCGACGAGGAACTCCTTGGCCTTCTCGTCGATCTGCACCTCGATGCCCATCTCCTTCAGGCGCTTGAAGAGCTTGCCCGCCGTGATGTCGATGATCCTGAAGATGTCCGACTTTTCGAGCTGGTGGAACACGATCGAGTCGTCAATGCGGTTCAGGAACTCGGGATTGAAGACACGCTTCAGGGCGTCCTCGATGGTTGACTTCATCGCCTTGTAGTTGCCAGTGCCGTCGTCGGGAGCCGAGAAACCCATGCCTCCGCCGCTGCCGAAGCTCTTGATCTCCTTTGCGCCGATGTTCGAGGTCATGATGATGATCGTGTTGCGGAAATCGACCTTGCGGCCAAGCCCGTCGGTCAGCACTCCCTCGTCGAGCACCTGCAACAGGATATTGAACACGTCGGGATGCGCTTTCTCGATCTCGTCGATCAGCACCACCGAGTAGGGCTTGCGGCGCACCTTTTCGGTGAGCTGGCCGCCCTCTTCGTAGCCGACGTAGCCGGGAGGCGCTCCAACCAGGCGGCTCACCGAGAACTTCTCCATGTACTCGCTCATGTCGGCGCGGATGAGCGCAT